>JBAIWU010000505.1:0-2407 GCA_037917155.1 Candidatus Eiseniibacteriota bacterium | reverse complement strand
TGGGGTCCGGGAACTCGCTGAGCGAGATGATGCCCTCGCTCTTGAAGCCGACGTCGACGAGCACGTCCTTGTCGTCGATCGACAGCACCGTGCCGCGCACGATCTCGCCTTCGCCGATCGAGCGCATGGACTCTTCGTACTGCCCGAACATCGCTTCGCGCTGTTCGAGGGTGAGCTCCTCTTCGTCGTCGTAGTTCAGCGGGACGAGCGGAAGAGCGGGCGCCCGTCGCGGCGGCGCGACGGGGTTGGAGTGGTGTTCCGTGGTTTCCAGCATGGGATGTGAAGCCTCCTGCGATATGAAATATGGGAACGGCTCAGGCCGCTCCGCGTGAAGCCGAGTCCAGTTGCTGCGCCTTCAGCACCGCGATCTCCCGCATGACGCCGTCCGCGACGCCCTGGTAGAGCGCCCGCCCGGGCGGTTCGTCGGCGGCGTCTCCCGCCATCTCCCGCCACGTCCGCGCGGGCCCGAACGACACCTTCAGCATTCCGCGGTGCGCGATCCACCGCTTCGGCCTGTTGCTCCCGGAGATGAAGCACGGCACGATCAGCGCGTCCGTGTTCACCGACAGCATCCCGACGCCGGGACGCCCCGGGTGCAGCTCGCCGTCGCGCATCCGGCTCCCCTCCGGGAAGACGATCAGCGCTTCTCCAGCCCTGAGAACCTCCATGGCGCGCGTCAGCCCGCTCAGGTCCGCCATGCCACGCCGGATCGGGATGGCGTTGAAGAGGCGGATGAGCGGTCCGAGCACGGGCGGGCGGAACAATTCCTCCTTGGCGAGGAAGTGCAGCTCCCGCACCGCGGCGGTACCGACGAGCGGCGGGTCGAAGAACGAGATGTGATTGGAGGCCACGATGAGCCCCCCCGCGCGCGGGATGTGCTCCCGCCCGCGGACCCTCCAGCCGCTCACGGCGCCGACGAGGCCACCGAGCAGAGTTCGCGTGACACTATAAGCCAAACCCACGAAAACTCCCAACCGGGTCCGGCCCGAGCCGGCCCCTGGGCGCCCCGGGTCCGCCCCGGGGCGGGCGGGCCTATCCCCCCGCCGCGGGCTCCGGACAGCGCGGATGCGCTCGCACGACCGCCAGGGCGGCCTCCACCTGCTCGTCCAGCGACATCCCCGACGTGTCGACCACGGTGGCCCCCGCCGCGGGCCGCAGCGGGCTCTCCGAGCGCGTACGATCGCGCTGGTCGCGCCGCGCGAGGTCCTCACGCACCGCGTCGAGGGCGACCGCGATGCCCCGGGCCTGCAGCTCGCGGCAGCGGCGCTGCGCCCGGGTCTCGAGGTCGGCGTCGAGGAACAGCTTCACGTCGGCGGCCGGGAACACGACCGTCCCGAGGTCGCGCCCCTCGCCCACCAGCGGGCCGGCCTCCGCCATGGCCCGCTGCCAGCTCACGAGCAGCCGGCGCACCTCGGGCACCGCCGCGACGCGCGACGCGGCCTCGCTCACCTCCGGCGTGCGGATGGCTTCGGTCACGTCGGCGCCGTCGAGGAAGACGTGCGCCCGCGAGGGGGAGCCGGCGAAGTCGATGCGCGACGCGCTCGCGGCCGCGTGCACCGCCCCCGCGTCCTCGAGCGGCACGCCGTCGCGCAGCGCCCGCAGCGCCACCGCGCGGTAGAACGCCCCGGTGTCGAGCACGCGCACGCCGAGGCGCTCGGCGAGCGCGCGCGCCGTCGTGCTCTTGCCCGCGGCCGCGGGTCCGTCGATCGTCACGACGAAGCTCACGCGGCCGCCCCCTCGATGCCGGCGCCCAGGCTCGCGAGCGCCTCGAAGAAGCCCGGGTACGAGGTGGCGACGCTGCTCGTGTCGTCGAACGTCATGACGCCCTCGGCGCGCGTCGCGAGCGCCGCGAACGCCATCACGATGCGGTGGTCGAGGTGCGCCTCGATGCGCGCCCCACGCGGCGTGCCGCCGGTCACGGCCAGCCCGTCGGGCAGCTCGTGCGCCTCGAGCCCCACGGCCGCGAGGTTGCGCGCCAGCGCGACGATCCGGTCGCTCTCCTTGACACGCAGCTCGCCCGCGCCCGTGACGCGCGAGGTGCCCCGCGCCGCCGAGGCGAGCACGACCCACGCGGGCACCTCGTCGACGAGCCTCGGCACCCACTCGGGCGGCACGTCGAAGGGCGCGAGCGCGTCCGGCCCGCGCACGGTGACGTCGCCGACCGGCTCGCCCCCCTCCTCGCGCGCTCCCGACACCTCGACGCCGGCGCCCATCGCCGCCAGCACGTCGAGCAGCCCGGTGCGCGTCGGGTTCAGGCTCACGCCGCAGGCGGTGACCCCGGCGCCCGGCGTCGCGGCCGCGGCGGCGAGCGCGAACGCCGCGGACGAGAAGTCGCCCGGCACGCGCAGCGCGCACGCGCGGGGGACGCTGCCGCCGCGCACGCTCACCGCGCGCCCGCCCCCGGGCA
>JBAIWU010000504.1:0-2614 GCA_037917155.1 Candidatus Eiseniibacteriota bacterium | reverse complement strand
GGGCGGGCACCACGCGGTGGCGCCGTGCGCGCGCGTGCGCGGCGCGCCGTCGAAGTGGAGCGAGAGCACGAGGTCGGCGCGCGCGCGGTTCGCGATCTCGGCGCGCTCGTTCTGCGAGAGCGCGCGGTCAGCGTCGCGCGTCAGCACGACGCGCGCGCCGCAGCGGTGCTGGAGCTCGGCGGCCAGCGCGTGCGCGAGCTTCAGCGCCAGGTCCTTCTCGACCGCGCCGTCCACGGTCACGCCCGCGTCGTCGCCGCCGTGGCCGGGATCGAGCACGATCACGCGCAGCGGCCGCGGGCCCGCCGGCGCCTCGGGCGCGAAGGCCTCCCGGGCCGGGCCGGGCCCGAACTCGAGCACGGCCGCGTCCAGCCCCGCCGGCGTCGCGAGCGACCAGCCCGGAGTGCCGGGCGCGAGCGCGAACTCCCAGGTCACGCCATCGCCCGTCGGCAGCCGCCGCATCGCGCGCACGGCGCCGTCCACCGGCAGCGTGTCGGCCGCGCCGCCCGCGGGCGCGCCGGGCAGCCAGATGCGGAAGTGCTCGCGGTCGCGGCTCACGATCCGCGCCTGCGCCGCGTGCGCCGTGAGCAGCGTCACGCGCGTGACGCCGTCCGCGAAGCCCAGCCGCGGCGGGCCGGCGTAGCCCTGGGCCGGCGCGACGCGCACGCGCGTGCCGCCCGCGTCCACGAGCAGCCGCACGCTGGTCGAGTCGCGCGGCAGCTGCGGCAGCAGCGAGAGCGGCACCTGCAGCTCGCCGCCGAGCGAGCGCACGGGGGCGTCGAGCCGCAGCGTGAGGTCGTCGAGCAGCGCGATCGGCACGCCGTCGGTGAGCGTGAGGCGATGGCCCTGCGCGCGGATCACGAGCTTGCGCGTCGTCGCGTCCCAGTACTGCACGCCGCCCAGCAGGCGCGCGAGGTCGCCCGCGCCGACGCACGGGGCGCCGTTCACGCGCACGACCGGCGCCACCGGCGGGCCCGCGGGCGCCCCGTAGGCGGACGCGCCGGAGGCCGCGGCCACGAGCAGCAGCGCCGCGCCGAGGACGACGCGCGCGGCCCTCACCCGTCGCGCTCCCCGCGGCGGCGGGCGCGGTCCATCTCGCGGCGCGCGTCGCGCTCGGCGATCGAGGCGCGCTTGTCGTGCGTCTTCTTGCCCTTCGCGATCCCGATCAGCAGCTTGGCGCGGCCCTTCGAGAAGTAGAGCTTGAGCGGGATCAGCGTGTGGCCCTTCTGCGTCACCGCCTTCTCGAGCTTCGCGATCTCCTCGCGGTGGAGCAGGAGCTTGCGCGGGCGCACGGGATCGAGGTTCCAGCGGTTGCCCTGCTCGTACGGCGGGATGTGCATCTGCCGCACCCACACCTCGCCGTTGTCGATCGACGCCCACGCCTCCGCGAGGCTCGCCTTGCCGACGCGCAGGCTCTTGACCTCGGTGCCCGCGAGCACGAGCCCGGCCTCGACGGTGTCCAGGATGGCGTAGTCGTGGCTCGCGCGCCGGTTCTGGGCGATCAGCCGATCCTGCGTCTCGGGCGTGGCCGTCATGTGCCGGGCATCTCCGCGCGCCGGGACGTCTGCGGGACCGGGGCGCCACGGTCGGGGCCAGCCGCGCGCCGCGCCCGCGTGGGGCATGGGCGGGCGACCGCGGGAACCTGGGTGAATGGTGCGGAAGGGGGGATTTGAACCCCCACACCCTTGCGGGCGCTAGAACCTGAATCTAGTGCGTCTGCCAGTTCCGCCACTTCCGCACTCAATCGGGCCGCGGACGATACGGGCTCCGGGCCGGTTCGTCAACGCGGCGGCGGCCGTCGCCTCGCGCGCCGGCGGGCGCGGAAGCCCGCTCCCCGCACGGGGTTCGTGGCTTCCGCCGGACGCGGGCAGCATGCCGCGAACCGGCCGCGCCCGGCCGAGGCGCCGCGGGCTGCCGCACGGCGGCTCGGTCCGGGCGTGGCGCGGCGCTTCAGCGATAGACGGCCTTGAGCCGGCCCCAGGTCGAGCCGCGCACGGGCACCGAGGCGCACACGTTGGGCGCGCCCGGCGTCGGCGGGCAACGGTTGCCCATGGGCGGGATCGTGCCCGTGTAGGGATCGAGCGCGTCGAAGAGCTGCCACTCGTCCGTCTCGAGCGAGCGGCCCACGGAGCGGTCGGCCGCGGCCTCGTGGCTGGTGTACGTGTAGGCGTCGACGAGCGTCGTGTCGCCGCCCGCGACCTGCCAGAGCAGGACCGAGTCGCCCGAGTTGCCCAGCGACAGGCCGTACGCGGGCTGGCCGTTCGCCCGCTCCCAGTCGTAGCTCATCTTCCCGGTCACGAGCAGCGTGGCGCCGCCCGCGAGCGTGCCGCTCAAGCCGTAGCGCGGGATCGAGTCGCCGTCGGTGACGACGTACGAGGCGAGGTCCACGGACGCGACGCCCGAGTTGGCGATCTCGATCCACTCGTCGTCGCGCGAGGAGAACGCGCCGCTGCCGTCCCAGTCGCGCGCGGGCCCGGCGAGGATCTCGTTGAGGCGCACCGGGCCGATCGCCGCGGGCGCCATGCGCCGGACCTGCGCCGGTGGGCTCGAGGAGGCGCCGGCCGCGGCGGCGGGCGGCGGCGGGACGAGGGCGAGGGAGGCAAGGACGAGGCAGACG
>JBAIWU010000503.1:0-7030 GCA_037917155.1 Candidatus Eiseniibacteriota bacterium | reverse complement strand
GTCGTGGGCGCCATGGCCGCGCTGGTGCGCGAGGGCAAGGTGCGCCACCTGGGCCTCTCGGAGGCCGGCGAGCGCACGATCCGCCGCGCGCACGCGGTGCACCCGATCGCGGCGCTCCAGAGCGAGTACTCGCTCTGGGAGCGCAACCTCGAGGCGCGCATCCTGCCCGCGCTGCGCGAGCTCGGCATCGGCCTGGTGCCCTTCGCGCCGCTCGGACGCGGCTTCCTCACCGGTGCGGTGAAGCGCGCCGAGGAGTACGACGAGGGCGACTTCCGCCGCAACGACCCGCGCTACCAGGGCGCGAACTTCGACGCCAACGTACGCGCCGCCTCCGCCGTGCGCGAGCTGGCCGCTCGCAGGAGCGTCACGCCCGGGCAGATGGCGCTCGCGTGGCTGCTCCACAGGGGCCCGGACGTCGTGCCGATCCCGGGCACGAAGCGGCGGCGCTGGCTCGAGGAGAACGTGGCCGCCGCCGACGTGGCCCTCTCCCCGGAGGAGGTGGCTTCGCTCGACGCGGCGCTCGGGCCGGACAAGATCGCCGGGCCGCGCTATGGCGAGAAGCAGATGGCGATGCTCGACCGCTCGTGATGCGGGGCCGGGCTACGCGCCGGGACGCCCGGGCTCGCGCCCGCCGACGGGCGGCGCCTGCGGCGGCGCGGTCGCGCCACGCACGAACACGATGTAGTCGGTGACCGCCGGCTGCGCTCCGGCGTCGCGCGCCAGCAGCGCGAGCTGGCCGCGGTGGTAGCTGCCGTGGAGCGCGACCTGCGCCAGCACGTCCTCGACGCGGCTGAGGAACTCCTGCCCCGCGCTGTTGCGGTACATGACCTCCCGCGCGAGGTCGCCGGGGCCCAGCCCGCGCACGTAAGCCGAGAGGCGCGCGGCGCTCTCGCGTGCGAGCGCGGTGGCCGCGTCCGGCTCGAGCGCCGGCCAGACGGCATGTTCGGGGACGCGGCCCTCGAGTCGCGAGAGCCAGACGTGCTCCGCCGCCGCGAGGTGGGCGTGGATGCGGAGCGCCCGTTCGCGCTGCGGCGACCCGGCCGGCATCGCGGCGAGGGCCTCGCGCGCGCGGGCATCCGCCCAGGCGAGGTGATCGAACAGCTCGCTCAACATGGCCCGTGACCTCCCTTCTTGCGCAAGGCGGCGCGACGATTTCGTCGAGTCCGCGGCACGCACCGATGGAGGGCCGCGTCCGGGCAATCTAGCGCAAGGGGCCGCAGGAGGAGGTCCTTCGGATGCGGCCCGGGTCGCGGCAGCGCATCGGGAGGCTGCGCGTGTGGCTCAATAGACGAACGGCAGCAGCCGGCGCACGCGGCGCTGGTACTCGGCGTATCCCGGGTAGCGCTCGACGAGCCAGCGTTCCTCGCGTCGCGACTTCACGTCGAGGAAGACGAACAGCACGGCCACGTACCCCAGCGTGAGCCAGCTCCGCGTGCACAGCGCCCAGCCGAATGCGAGCAGGACGCCGCCGCCGTACATCGGGTGCCGGACGAGCGCGTACGGGCCCGTCTGCACGAGCCGGCCGTCCTCCTTCGGGTACGGCAGCGGCGTCAGGCCGCTGCCCAGGCCGAGGATCGCGGTGAGCAGCAGCCCGCCCCCTGCCGCCAGCAGCACCCATCCGACGACGCGGCAGGCCAGCGGGAACTGCATCCAGGACGCGGGCCAGCCGCCGATCGCGCGCGGTCCGAGGAAGACGAGCGCCATCAGGGCCACCTGCACCACCACGAGCCATTCGCCGCGGCGTCCCGTCCACCAGGGCGCGCGGTGTCCGTCGGCTTCGTGCGGTGCGCCGGCCGAATGCGTCATCGAGCCTCCCCTGCAACGGGCGTGCGGCCTCCTCCGGTGCGGCACGCGCCGCACCGCACTCTAGAACAGCCAGCCGAACCGCAGGTACGGCAGGCCGCCCACGTCGCGGAACGGCGTGTCGCCCGTGTCCACCCACAGCAGTCCGCCGAACGCCAGGTTGAAGCCCGGCCGCGTCTGCCAGTCCAGGCCCGCGTTGAGCCCGAGGGTGAGCGTGTTCCAGCGCTCCTTCTCCGGCTCGGGTCCCCACAGGTGGATGGTCGACGACTCGAGCCTGGCGTAGTTCATCGACGCGCCGATCGTCGGCGAGAGCGGCTTCTGCGGAAACGCGATGTAGGTCAGCCCGGCGCCGTACGTGGCCCAGTCGGTGTTCTGGAGGAATCCGGGCGAGGCGCCCGCGCCGGCTGCCGCATGCAGGCGCAGATCCGGCGCGAGGTCGTACGACACGCCGGCCGACAGGACGCTGGGCGAAGGCTCGGCCAGGATGCCGAGCGAAGCGCCCCAGCGACCCTGCTCGCGAAGCTCCTGCGCCGCCGGGCACGCGGGCAGCAGGATCGCGAGCGACAGCGCGAGCGCGAGGCCCGCGGCGGCACCACCGATCGTGCGCATGGCGTTCTCCTTCTCGATGGGATCAGCGATCCGGCGACGGCGCACCGCCGTCCCCGATGAGCGACCCCGGGCAGGCGACCGTGAAGGCCCGGCCCACGTCGTTGAGCCGATTCCCATGCAGGTCGGCCGGGCCCTTCAAGTAGACGACGAACGACCGGGCGCCCGCGACGCTGGCGTGCACGCCGGCGTCCCAGGCCCCGGAGGGCGCCGCGACGTCCGTGGCGTTCGTGGCGGTGTACCGGGCATCGGCGGTGTCGGCCTCGTCCCCCCAGCCGGGATCGGGGACCAGCTCGATCTCCGGATCCGTGCTGTTGCCGTGGGCATCCAGCGGACGGAGGTACGCGCGCGTGTCCGCGCGCGCCGACATCGAGAACGGGAAGCGGAACACCACCCGGAGCGAGCGCGCGACCAGCGCCGCGTCGGGAGGGCTCGCGGCCCCGGCCGGGTCATGTGTCACGTCGACGTGCACGGGCGCCACCCACACCGGATTCGCGATGCAGCGCTCCCCCGCGACGGGATCGCGGGCCGTCGCGACGAGTGCGGCGAGGCGGTACATGGCCCGAGGCATCGGCCGGCACTCCGCGACGCCCTCGGGGCCCGCCGCGACGTGGAAGGAGTCGCGCGCCACCGTGGTCACGCGGTCGAACCGGTACGTCGTGATCGGCCCGGCGCCGGGCGTCACCGAGCGCAGCCACCGGCTCCGGATCCAAACGCCCGTGCCGGGCAGCGGCACGAGCATCGTGCCCGCGCCGTCGAACGTCCCGGCGCCGCCGATCCGCCCGTCGGGGTTGTCCCAGCGGCACTCGGCGTCGTGCCAGCGGGCTGCGCCCGCGTCGGGATCGTGGCGGCCGTCGGCGTCGAGCGCGTACTCGAACACCGGCCCGTCGGTGACCAGCGTGTTGCCGTCGCGAAACGCGCTCACCACGTCGCGCGATCCATCCGGGCGCTCGTGCACGAGCGCGTACGTGCGCACCCGCGCGAAGGCGTTGTCGTGGAGCATGCCGGACCAGGGTACGACCGTGGCCGAGACCTCGTCGGCGTAGTTGAAGTCGCCGTGGGCGTCGGAGCCCGCGCTCACGTAGAGCTTGCGGATGAAACGTTCGCGCGGCGCCTCGCGGAACGCGTGGCGCAGGCCCCGTCCGAGCTGCGTGGCGTACTCGTCCAGCGACTGCGCCAGCTCGGCGTCCCATGCCACGGGACGGAAGCGCTGCGCCGCCGGGCCCCCGGGAAACGGGTTCATCGCATCGAAGGCGCTCGACGCCGGGAGCCGCCCGCTGCCGCGGGCGACGCGGGCCATCCTCATGTTCCACACCTCGGAGCCCTTGAGGATGAAGTCCGTGCCCGCGGAGTCGACCTGCGGGCCGTCCTTCGAGTCGTACGGCGGGAATCCGGCCGCCTGCGCGAGGTACTCCGGCGGCCACACGAACCCGGCGAGGCGGGGATGCGAGGCGTAGGCGAATCCGTCGGCGCCCGCGGCCTTCGTCCCGGCGAGCACGGACTCGAGCGTGTTCGGGTTGTCGAGCGTCGAGGTCAGGAACCGCCCGCCGTGCCAGGGCCCCTCGAAGTGGCGCGTGTCGTACGCGAGCAGGTGGTGCCCGAGGTTGGGCGCCGCTCGGCCGGCCTGGTTCGAGCCGCTCCGGAGCGTGATCTCCTCCCCGGCGAGCCGCCCGAGGTGGGCGCGGTACCACGCGGCCTCGCCCGCGTGCCCGTCGGTCGTGGCGGTCGGCCCCGCGCGAGGGGCGGTGCCGGTGTCGTACGGCTCGCGCGAGTAGAAGATGTTGTGGTCCGTGATCGCGAGGCTGTCGGCGTACGCGTCCCACCCGTCCTCGCGCGGCGGCGTCTCGACCAGTCCGAGCGCGTACGCGGACTCGATCAGCATGACGAGCGGGCCGCCGAAGGCCTTGCTCGCGCCGTTGACGTCGAGCGCCGCCGACGTCGTCTGTTCGGCGATGGTGTGGATGTGCGTGTCGAGGTAGCGGTCCCCCGGCGCGAGGCTCGGGAAGCGCGCGGGGTCCACGAGGACGCGCAGCACGCGCGAGTTGTGGAATCGCCGCGACCCCGTGGCCCCGGGCCGGGTCCAGTCGACCTCCGCGCGCAGCTCGTGCACGTCCGGTGTCCCGTGGTGCGAGAGCGCCGCGTGCGGGACGCGCACGACGTAGTGCCAGAAGCTCGAGACGCGCTCGTCCCCGCCCAGGCCGTGCCGCGGCTCCGCGCGCGGCCCGACGAACGTCGCGCCGTGGAGCGTGTCCGGGCCCCCGGGCACGTCGACGACGACCGGCGGGCCGACCGGAACGCCCGCGTCGCACTCGCGGATGCGGATGCGCTCGACGCGCCGGCCGCCCTCGAACTGCGGGAAGAAGACGAGCACGGGGATGTAGTCGCGCACCGTGCGCCACGGCGCGTCCATCACGATGTCCGTGCCGGCCCGGTCGGAGTAGGCCGCTGCGGGCGGCGCCAGAAGTGCGAGCGCGATCAGCGCCGCGGCCGCGAGCGCCGCGCGTGCGTCACGGCGTGTCGGGACGGACGGCGTCGAGCGCATCGTCAGTGCACTCCGAAGCCGGGCCGGCGGCCGCCGAGCGGCTGGCCCAGCGTGAGGTAGTAGTTGCCACGGCCGCCCTCGGCCCGCCCGTAGGCGAGGCACAGCGGCCCGATCACCGTGTCGAGGCCCAGGAACGCCCCGCCCGAGAGGATGCCGTCCGCGAGGCCGATCGCCGAGCGCGACTGGAACACGTTGCCGTACTCGCCCGAGATCCCGCCGTAGACGGGCAGCAGCTGGATGTGCGCCAGCCGCCGGTAGAGGAAGGCGCGAACCAGCAGTGCCTGCTGCCCGACGAGCTCGTCCTGCTGCAGGCCGGAGAGCCGGCCGAGACCGCCGAGCGTGAAACGGTGCTCGAGCGGCGCCTCGCCGTATTCGGTCGTGCCGAGCATTCCGCCGACGTTGCCCGTCCAGTCGCCGCGCGTCGCCGCCGCGATGCCCTCGGCGAGCGCCTGCCGGTATTCGGCCGAGGAGCCGAGCGCGTCGAGCCCCGCGGAGACGCGCAGCCTCAGGCTGGCTCCCCGGTGCGGGAACGCGATCTCGTCGAGCTCGTCGACGTGGCACTGGGCGAACGCCTCGCCGGTGTCGTAATGGCGACGGGGCAGACTGCCGTCGCCGACCAGCTCGCGGATCGATCCGCCTTCGCGCACCACCCCGGCGCGCAGCTCGGCCGAGGTCCCGACCTCGCGCCCGCCGGAGAACGCACCGCCGAAGCGCGTGATGCCGAGCTCGGATCTCTTGTGGCCGCCGGGATCGAAGACGTTCATCGCCCGCTCGCCGGCCGCGAGGTCGACGTCGACGAACGTGCGCAGCCCGATGTCGAGCGGCTGGTAGACCTCCGTCCAGGCAGTCGGCTCCTGTCCCAGCTGCAGGGCCGAGCGCCACTCGCCGTTCAGCCGGTCGATCGCGGTCCGGCTGTAGGCCAGCGCGACGTTGAAGTTGGGGCCCTCGAAGTCCTCGAACGAGGCGACGCCGGCCTGCAGGTAGTTTGGTCCCCACGCGCGCTCGCGTGCGGTGACGGTCATCACGTCGCCGCCCGGCGCCGGCTCCACGTCGTAGTAGACGGACTCGAAGAGCTCGAGGCCGTAGACCTGGCTGAGCCCGCGCTCGAGCCGCGCGACGTCGACGGGCTCGCCGGTGCGCGTCTCGAGCCGCACGGCGACGACCTCGTCGGCCACGCCGGAGCGATTGACGACGCGCACGCGCGCGGGCGTGGGCGGCCCCGCGGCGGCGACGTGCGCCGCGCGCTCCGCCTGGTACGCCCCGTACGCCTCGGGCGGGACGGACAGCGGAGCCAGCTGCCCGATCGCCCCGCGCGCCGCGCGTTCGCCGAGGGCGACGGCGACGGCGGCACGGTCGAAGGACACCACGGAGATCGTGCCGAGATCGGGCTGGATGAGCACGTCGTTCGCGCGGAGCGATGCGACCTGCTCCCGCTTGTTCTGCTCCGAGGCGAGCGTGGCGATCTGCGTGGTGATCGCGGGGACCGAGTAGAGCTGCTCGCGCGCCAGCGGTGGCGAGGCGATGTCCACGGCGATAACGATGTCGGCGCCCATCCCCCGCGCGACGTCGATCGGGAAGTTGTCGACGATGCCGCCGTCCACGAGCAGACGGCCGTCGATCTCGCGCGGCGCGAACGCCGCCGGGATGGACATGCTGGCGCGCATCGCGAGCGCGAGGTCGCCGTGATCGAGCACGACGGGTTCGCCGGTGACGATGTCCGCAGCGACGGCGCGGTACGGGATCGCGAGGCGGTCGAAGTCGCGAACGGTCACGACCGGCAGCGACAGCCGCTTGAGCAGCAGGTCGATCCGGTACCCGTCCAGCAGGCCCGGGGGGAACACGAGCCGCGCGCCCCGCAGGCCGGGCTTGTGCTTGACGAGATACAGGTCGTCGTCGCGCTTGCGGCGGAACGAGCGGTCGGCGCGCGGGATGTTGTCCGCGAACGCGTCCGTCCAGTCCGTCGCGGACAGAACGCTGTCGAGCTGGGCCGGCGAGAGCCCGGAGGCATAGAGGCCGCCCACGAGCGCGCCCATGCTCGTGCCGGCGATGCAGTCGATCGGGATGCGCAGTTCCTCGAGC
>JBAIWU010000502.1:0-5563 GCA_037917155.1 Candidatus Eiseniibacteriota bacterium | reverse complement strand
ATCACGTCCGTGCCCACGGCGGAGAAGCTCTCCCGGAACCGGTTCTGCAGCCCGTTCACCGCCGTCATCGTGGTCACCACCGCCACGATGCCGATGATGATGCCCAGCGTCGTCAGCGCGCCCCGGGACTTGTTGGCGAGGAGCGCGCGCAGCGCGATCAGGAACGACTCGCGGACGCCGAGCAACGGACCCATGAGGAACCCCTATTCCCGCGCGGCCGTCTCGCTCCGCTTCTCGGGCGGCTTCTCGTTGTTGATCTTCACCGGGGCGCCGTTCCCGAGGTCCTTGGAGATCGCGCGATAGCTGCCGGCGACGACCTCGTCACCCTCGCGGAGCCCGTCGAGGATCTCGATCCGCTCGTCGCTCTGGATCCCGGTCCGCACCTGCCGGGCGACCGCCCTGCCCTTCTCGACGCAGAACACGACCTCGACGAAGCCGTCCTTGTCGGGCTTGTATCGCGCCTCGGCATCCTTGCGCTTCTCGCCCTTCCGCACGAGCTGGTCCACGGTCCGCAGCGCCACGCTCTGCAGCGGCACGCCGAGCGCGCGGGCATTGGTCCTGGTCGTGATGTCCGCGCTGGCGGTCATGCCGGGGCGGAGCGTCCGGGGTGGCCTGGCGATGCCGATGCGGATCTCGAACTCGGTCTTCTGCTCGCTGGTCCCCGCGGCCGTGGTGTTGGCGCTGCTGCTGATCTCGCGCACGCTCCCCTTCAGCGGCTGGTCGAGCAGCGCATCCGTCTGGATCTCGGCCGACTGACCGACCGCCAGGGACACGATGTCGTTCTCGTCCACGTTGACCTGGGCCTCCATCTCCGAGAGGTCCGCGATCACCATGATGACGTCCGCCTGGAACTGCGATCCCAGCGCGATCTCACCCGCCTCCTTGTTCAGCTCGCTCACCGTTCCGGCCATGGGGGCGTAGATCGTCGTCTTGGACAGATCGTCCCGGGCCTGCTTCAGCGCGGCGCGCGCCTGCTCCACCTGCTCCTCGGCGGACTTGTAGCGCGCCGCCTCCACCTGGTACGCGGTCTCCTTGGCGTCGAAGTCCGCCTGCGACTCGAGCGCCCTCGACAGCAGCTCGCGCGACCGCGCGAACTCCTTCTGGGTCCGATCCCGGTTCTGGCGGACCAGGAGCGCGTTCGACTGCGCCGAGCGCACCGTGGCCTCGGCGCTCTCGACGGCGGCGAGGTAGCGATCGCGGTCCAGCTCCACGAGGAGCGCGCCCTTCTCGACCCACTGACCCTCCACCACGGCCAGCTTGCGGATCTTCGCGCTCACGTCGGCGCTGATCTTGACCTGGGTTCGCGGCTGGATCCTGCCGGTGGCGCTCACCTTCTGGACGATGAGCTCCCGCCGCGCCCGGTCGGTCTGGACCTCGAGGACCTTCTCCCCGCGGTTCCTGACGGCCGCGACGGCACCCAGCCCCACCACCATCACGACGGCCGCGCCGACCCAGATCCAGATTTTCGTCTTCGTCTTCATCGTGCCACCACGGGCTTGATCCTACGCGTTCCGGAATTGCGTGGGTACCGACTGCCGGGAGCATGTACGAGCGGATCGCGCAGAAGGTTGCGGCCGTGGCAGATGGCGCCGTTCCGCTCCCGCCCTCCGGCGTCGCGAGGGCGCCGTTCGGACCCTGCATTGGCCCCGCCGAACGGCCGATAACCCAACGACCCCTGGCCACGGTGACCCCGCAGTTCGAGGAGGAGGTCGGTCATGACGGGAATGGACAATCACGCGAGCCTGGAATACACGGCGCTGATGAAGCGCGAGCAGGACACGGACCGCGTCGCGACGCTCTGCTGGACCGCCGCGGCGCTGACCGCGGCCGTGACGCTGTCATGGGCCATCAGCGCGCGGAGCTCGGGGCTCATGTTCCCGGCGGTGTTCGCGATCGCGACGGGCTTCTACGCTCAGCTCCGCGGACGCCAGCAGGCCCGGGCGATCGGCGGCTACATCGAGGCGTACTGCGAGGGCGAGGGCGAGGTCCGCTGGTTCGGACGCACGCACCGGCTGCAGCACCAGCCGGGCAACGTCGCCATGGGCGACTGGCTCACCGTGTGCCTGGCCAACGCCGGCGTCGTGATGGCGCTGGTGCTCGCCTGGGCGTGGGCCGACGCCTCGCCGCATGGGCAGCTCATGGCCGGCATCGTCACCGGCACCGCCGTGCTCTTCGGCTTCCACTCGGTGTCCGAGACCGTGCGCATGGGCCAGACCGACTGGGCGGGCATGTGGCACCAGGCGGACGGCAGCCCGCGCAACGCTTCGCGCATCGGCCGCGCCGCCTGAGCGTGGCAGGGGCGCGCGGGATCCCGCCCGCGCGCCCGCGGCCGCCCCATTCGCGATCGACCGCCGGGGGACGGCGCCGGCTGGGCATACGGCTCGAGGCCGTGCGCCGGGATCGGCAGGTGTGCCGGGAGCAGGGCTCGAACCTGCACGGGCTTTCGCCCAGCGGATTTTAAGTCCGCTGCGTCTGCCAGTTTCGCCATCCCGGCACGGTTGCGACTCAGCCGCACTCCGAAACGAAGCGCCCGGAGCCTCGCTGAGGAAGGCCCCGGGCGCCGCGCGCGCTACTTCGGTGGGCGCGTCAGTGCCCGTGGCCGCCCGCGCCCTCTAAGACGTCGACGACGCGCACGACCGGGTACTTGGAGAGGAAGTCCTGCACGGCGAGGCCGAACAGGCCGAGGAAGCCAATCGTCACGCCGACCTCGGGCAGGCCCACCCACACGCGCTCGGCGTCCAGCGACGGCATCACGAGCACGTGACGCTCGAGCCACATGCCGGCGAGCACGAGCAGGCAGAAGCCGGCGAGCAGCACCGGGTTCGTCTTGGAGGTCTTGTTCAGCAACCCGAGGAACGGGATCGCGAACACCATCGTGAACACCGCGAACGACAGCGAGCGCCAGGGCTCCTCGAAGCGCAGGAACACCCACCACGTCTCCTCCGGCATGTTCGCGTACCAGATGGGCAGGTACTGCGACCAGAAGAGGTAGCCCCAGAACACGCAGAAGGCGAACAGCACCTTGCCGATGTCCCAGAACATGTTCGTCGTGATGTAGGCCTCGAGCGCGTACTTCGTGCGGAGCTGGGTCGCGAGGAACGCCGTCATGGCGATGCCGGTGATGAACGCGCCCGCGTACGTGAACCAGCCGAACAGGCCGCTCGCCCAGTTCGGCGTGAGCTCCATGATGAAGTCCCACCCGAGCACGCTGAAGAACACGACGAACGTGAGCACGAGCTGCGGCGCGAGGTGCGACGACTCGTGCGAGTACCACGCCTTCTCGGCGTCGTCGCCCTTCCAGTCGGCGGTGGCCTTCTCGTAGATCGCCTTGAGCTCCGGCGCGACGTGCGGCTTGAGCGCCTGCAGGTCGGCGCGCAGCGACGCGCGCACGAGCTTGCGCGAGAGCCACCAGAAGAGCGCCAACCCGCCCAGCGTGCGGATCCACAGGAATGGCACGTTGAGGAACGGCGTCTGGCGCGGTTCGACGTGGCGCGCCATCCACGGCAGGTACGTTCCGGCGCCGACGCCGAGCAGCACCACCATGGTGGCGATGCCGATCGGCAGGTAGGCCGAAAGCGACTCGCCGATGCGCATGATCGGCCCGCCCCAGCGGCCGTTCGCGAGCCGGATCGAGCACGCGAGCACGACGCCGGCCTGGGCGACGCCGAGGAAGTAGAGGGTGTTGATCGCCCATGCGCCCCAGGCGCGCAGCGGGTTCGTGAACAGCAGGTAGGCGAACGCCGCCGCGCCGACGACGATGCACGCCGACCAGAGCATGCGCTTGCGCGCGTTGGGGCGGACCGGCAGCTTGCCGGCGATGTCGCGCAGCACGGCCTCGTGGCTCATCGCGGGCTGACCTTCTGCATGTGGCGAATGTAGTGGACGATGTCCCAGGCGTCGTGCGCCGACAGCGCGTTGCCGTACGACGGCATCACCACGCCGCCGTGGCGCATGTACATGAAGATGAACCCGTCGCTGCGGTTGCGCGTCGCCTCGGCGAGCAGGTCGGGCGGCGGCATGAACTGCTGCGCGACCGGCCCGTCGCCCTTCATCTGCATGCCGTGGCACGTCCAGCAGAAGTTGTGGAACAGGGTGTCGCCGCGGACGACCGCCGAGTCGAGCTGCGGCTCGGGCGGCATGAAGACGTGCTTCTCGACGTCCTGGTAGGGCGCGTCGGCGACCCAGCGGTCGACGTCGATCGAGGGCACGGCCATCGAGTCGGGGCCGTTGAACGTCTGCCACTTCGGGTCGTTCGGATCGCGCCGCTGCGGGTCGATCACGATCGTCTGCCGCATGTCGCGGATCGGGTAGTAGCGCAGGTGCGTGAGCGACTTCTGCAGGTCCTGGCAGCCCTGGTGGAACGAGGCCGACCACAGCGCGATGACGCCCAGCAGGAGCCAGCCCCTAGGCATGGACGTGCACCTCCTCCGCGCCGTGGCCCTTCATCATCTCCTGCACGCGCGCGACCTGCTCGCCGCCGCACGGCACCCAGATGCCGATGCGGTCCTCCTGGAAGCGCGGGTCGTACGGCGCCACCGGCTTCACCTGCGGCAGCCGCGCGAGCGCCAGCAGGCCGAGCAGGTTGGCCAGGCCGGCGATGAGGATCATCGACTCGTAGCCGATCACGGTCATCGGCGGCACCGAGTAGAGCTCCTTGCCGCCGATCACGAGCGGCCACGCGTAGATCGTGTAGAAGCAGAGCCCGAAGCCGCCGGCCGCGCCGAGGAAGCCGCCGACGGCGGTCACCCAGCGCACGATCGAGGGCCCCTGCTCGAGCGCCTCCTCGATCTCGTGGTGCGGCACCGGCGAGAACACGTTGAGGTTCCTGTGGCCCGCCTGCCGCAGCGTCTTCACGACGTCGACCGCGTCGTCGACGTAGTAGTAGATGCCCATGACGCCGTGGAAGCGGGGCGGCGTCGGGTTGAGGATGCTGTCGAGGATCTTCTGGATCACGAGTGGGCCCTCCTCTTCGGGGCGATCAGCGTCTCCTTGATCTCGGCGATCGAGAAGGCGGGCAGCACCCGGACGAAGACGAGGAAGAACATGAAGAACCACGCGAACGAGCCGGCGATGAGCGCGATCTCGGTGATCGAGATCCGGTAGTAGAACCAGTTCGCGGGGTTGAACGCGCGCGTGAGCGACGTGACGATGATCACGAAGCGCTCGAACCACATGCCGATGTTGATGAGGATCGACAGCACGAACAGCGCCGCCATGTTCCGCCGCACCGACTTGAACCACAGCGAGAGCGGGAAGATCACATTGCACGAGAACATGATCCAGAACGCCCACCAGTAGTGACCGAACGCGCGGAAGAAGAACACGTCGCGCTCGGCCCGGCTGGGGCCGACCCACGCGATGAAGAACTCGGTCAGGTACGAGTAGCCGACCATGCACGAGGTGAGCAGCACGAGCTTGGCGAGCTTCTCCATGTGGTCGATCGTCACCAGGTGCTGCAGGCCGAAGCCCTTGCGGATGATCACCAGCAGGAAGATCACCATGGCGACGCCGGAGAAGATCGCGCCCGCCACGAAGTACGGCGCGAACAGCGTCGTGTGCCAGC
>JBAIWU010000501.1:0-6983 GCA_037917155.1 Candidatus Eiseniibacteriota bacterium | reverse complement strand
GCTCACGAACGTGCACCGGCCGCCGTCGCGCTGCCACACCTCGCGGCGGACCTCGGCGGGCACGTAGCGGCCCTCGGCGCGGCTGCGCTGGCGGCGCGGGCGCTCCGTGGCGGCGAATCGGCGACGCTCCAGGTGCCGTCGCATCAGCCTGACCGCCCTGCCGAGGACGGCCATCGCGTCCCCGGCGCCGGGGCCGAGGAGCTCCCGCACGGCGCACAGGTCGTCGTGCATCGCCTGGTCCATCGTGCCCCGCAGCTCGAAGCGCTCCGGCGCGAGCGGCGCCACGCGCGCGGGCGGCGCGACGGGCGACGCAACCTGATGCGAAACCGTGATGCCAACTCGCCCCGGGGCGAGTTGTTCTCCAGATTCACAAAGTCCACGGAGGTCCGGGGGCTCCCACCCCGCCGTCGGCGGCAGCGGCTGAATGAAGGTCGCGAGGTCAGGCTGGGGGAAGCGCTCGGCGAGCAACTGCTCGATCTGTGCCTTGGTCCGGTGGGTCGACGCATCGAGCAGCTCGTCGGCGTTCTCTCGCGTCAGATGAGGCGCCAGCAGCACGAGGCCGCTCAGGTGCAGGCGGCCGTCGGCGATCCGGTCGAAGATCGACGGGAAGTCGCGCGCCGCCCTCGCGGCGCGCACGCGCTTGTAGGCGGCGTCCTCCGAGTAGTGAAGCTCGCCGACGCAATAGGCGAACATGGAGGGGTACGCGGCAGGCAGGTAGAGCTTCCGTGAATCGGTCTCGGCGATGTGGGCGAGCACGTGCGCGGAAAGGCTCCGCTCGCTCGCGGCGTGCGAACGGAGGCCCGCGACCACGCCGTCGTCCGAGAGATTCGACAGCGACCAGGAGTTCATGGCGATCATCCGCGGGGGCGGGTGCTCGCGGGGTGCATGCGCTTTGTATCACGCGCCATTTTGGCCGCCACAGGCGCCCGCATGGCGCGATACACGGCGCGTCGCGACGACATTGCCGCGGAGCCGCGTGAAGATCCGCCGGCGCTCATCCATGGCGCCCAGGCGCACGATGCGTCGACGGGTCGCGAAATGTGATTCGTTCGTAGCGAATTCACGTCAAGTGGGGAAATCGAAGCCCGCGCAGCACACCTCGCGCTCCCCGAACGGGCCCGCACGACGCGAAACGCCCCGGCCTCTCGCGAGACCGGGGCGAACGATCGCCGCGCGGGTGGCGAAGACCCGGCCTACGTGCCCGGCACCGCGCCGACGACCTGCTTGGTGAGGTCCTGCTTCTTCTCGGTGAAGACCTTCATCTCGCCGCGCTTGAGCTGCGGGTCGTCCTTGAGGTCGATCTGCAGCTTGAAGCGCTTCTCGAGCTCCGAGAAGCGACGCGCCTCGGACTCGACGAAGTAGAGCGCGAGCTCCGGCGCCACCTTCACCGTGACGCGCTTGTGCGAGCCCATCGCCATCACGCGCCGCATCGCGCGCTCGAGCTTCACGAGCATCGTCTCGTTGCTCGGCACCTTCCCGAGCCCGCCGCACGTGGGGCAGTCCTCGGTGTAGTAGTGCAGGAGGCTCGAGCGCTCGCGCTGCCGGGTCATCTCGACGAGGCCCAGCTCGCTCACCGCGAACGCCTTCGTGCGCGCGCGGTCCTTGCGCAGCTCGGTGCGCAGCGTGTCGAGCACCGCGCGCTTGTTGGACTCGTTCTCCATGTCGATGAAATCTACTACAATAATTCCACCGATATCGCGCAGCCGGAGCTGGCGGGGCACCTCGACCGCCGCCTCCATGTTCGTGCGGAAAATGGTCTCTTCCTGGTTCTTCTTGCCGGTGAACCGGCCGGTGTTCACGTCCACCGCCACCAGCGCCTCGGCGTGGTCGATGCAGATGTAGCCGCCCTTCTTGAGCCAGACCTTCCTCTCGAAGGTCTTCTCGATCTGGGTCTCGATGTTGAACGCGTCGAAGATCGGCTCGCGGCCCTTGTACGGCTTCACGCGGTCGGCCAGCTCGGGCGAGACGGCCTTGAGGTAGCGCTCGATCTCCGCGAACGAGTCCTTGTCGTCGATGAAGACCTCCTCGACGTCCTCGGTGAACAGGTCGCGGATCAGGCTGGCCGTCATCTCCAGCTCGCGGTGCACGAGCGCCGGCGCGCGGGAGCCCTGCGACTTCTTCTCGATCCGCTGCCACAGGCGGGCCAGGTGCTTGATGTCGGCCGCGTACTCGGCGTCGCCCTTGCCCTCGCCCGCGGTGCGGGCGATGAGTCCCACGTTCTTGGGCTTGAGGTCGTTGATGATCGCCTTGATGCGCTGCCGTTCGGAGCGCTCCTCGATGCGCCGCGAGACGCCCACGTGGTCGACGCCCGGCATGAGCACGCAGAAGCGGCCGGGCAGGCTGATCTGCTGCGTGACGCGCGGGCCCTTCGTCCCGATCGACTCCTTGGTGATCTGGACGAGGATCTCCTGGCCCTTCTTGAGGTGGTCCTCGATCTTGGGCACCGGCGCGCGGCGGCGCTTGTGGCGGTCGCCGGTCGTGTCGTCGGCGTCGGAGAGGTCCTCGAGCGCGCTGAGCGACTCGGCGAGGTCGGAGGCGTGCAGGAACCCGGTCTTGGCGAGGCCGAGGTCGACGAACGCGGACTGCATGCCTGGCAACACGGCGTTGACGCGGCCCTTGTAGACGTCGCCGACGCTGCGCCGCTGCTCCGAGCGCTCGACGAACAGCTCCGCCAGCTCGTCGTTCTCGAGGATCGCGACGCGGGTCTCGTAGGAATCGGCGTTGATGATGATCCGCTGCTTCACGGGCGTCCTTCCAGGACGCGTCGTCGTCAGGCCGGACGCGGGGTCAGCAGCTGCATCGGATCGAGTCGATCCTCCCCGCGCTCCGCCCACAGCTCCGTGCGTTCCACGTCCACGGTGCGGGGATCGGCCGCCGGGAACAGCAGCGCGACGATGTCCTCCGGCCGGGCCTGCGCGCGCACGGTGAAGCGCAAGTGCAGGTCGAGCACGGCCGGTTTCTCCTCGTCGTGCGCATGCAGCGCCGCCATCGAAGGCCTGGCGTCGAATTCGCGTACCTTGTCCTCGCTCGTGCGCCGCACCACCACCACGTCCCGTGCGAGCAGCTCCCGCGAGCGCGATTCGAGCGTCGCGAGCAGCTCCTCGGGGGTCACGTCGGCCGCCGCCAGGAAGCTGCGGGGGAACCGGACGCGGTAGCTGGCGCCTTCCAGCTGGCTCATGAGCGAAGGGGTCTTGAACAGGATGGGCCGGAACGCGATCAGTCGCAGGCCATCCGGCAGCACCGCGTCGAGCCTAGCGGCCAGATCGACGGCGGGCGGGCGGCTGAACTCCAGATCGAACACTTCGGCCCGGGAACGATAGCCCAGCGGCAACGGGGGCCCGAACGACATCTTGATGTGCGGGTGATGCCCCTGGGAAAACGCGAGCGGCAGCCCGGAGCGGCGAAGGGCCCGCTCCCAGGTGCGCATGAGATCCAGGTGCGAGGTGAAGCGCATCGCGCTCCCCTTCTCGAACCGGATGCGGAAGCGCGTGCAGGTCGCGACACCCGACGCGCCGGCCGCGCCGCGGCGGCCCCGCCGGCCGAACGCCGGTGCGGGGACGGCCGCGAGGGCCTTGTCCAGGTCGAGCGACACGTGGGGCTGTCGGACCCACGGCCGCTGCGGACATTCGACGACACCGCACGAGAAGCACTTGTCCTCGAGCCGGCAGTCGTCGGTGATTCCCGCGCGGTCGGCGCGCAGTTTCTCGCGAACGAGGAACTTGCGCGTGACCGGCGACTGCACCATGTCCCACGGCTGGTCGAGATCCGTGGAGCGCTCCACGAGGTAGCGCTCGGGATCCATGCCGTGCTCGCGGAACACGTCCATCCACGTGTCGAAGCGCAGGTGCTCGCTCCACGCGTCGAAGCGGCAGCCGCGGCGGTACGCGCCCTCGATCGCCGCGCCCAGCCGGCGGTCGCCCCGCGTGAAGACGCCCTCGAGCAGGCTCGTCTCGGCGTCGCGGTACTTGAGCGTGATCGGCTTGCCCTTCACCGCCTCGCGCAGCACGCCGAGCCGGCGCGTCAGCTCGGCGGTCGACACCTGTTCCGCCCACGCGAACGGCGTGTGCGGCTTCGGCACGTGCGGCGACACGCTGACGACGACGCGGAAGGACTTGTTGCCCGTCTCGCGCGCCGCCTGCCATGCGCGCAGCCCCAGCTCGGGAATGGCGCGCAGGTCGTCGTCCGTCTCGGTGGGCAGCCCGCACATGAAGTAGAGCTTCGCGCCGGTGTAGCCCTCGCCCGCCGCCGTGCGCACCGAGGTGAGCAGCTCCTCCTCGGTGTGGTTCTTGTTGATGACGTCCCGCATGCGCTGGCTGCCCGCCTCGGGGGCCAGCGTGATGCTGCCCTTCTTCTGTGCCGCCAAGCGCCGGGCGACCTCGACCGGCACGTTGTCCGGGCGCGTCGAGGGCAGCGAGAGCTGCACGCGCGACGAGCACAGCAGGTCGGCGAGCGCGTTCACCTGCTCGACGATCTGCGTGTGGTCGGTCGTCGAGAGCGAGATCAACGAGACCTCCTCGAGCCCGGTGCCGCCGAGCCCGCGCAGCACCTCCTCGACGACCTGCTGGCCCGGCTTCTCGCGCACGGGGCGGTTGATCATGCCCGCCTGGCAGAAGCGGCAGCCGCGCGTGCAGCCGCGCATGACCTCGACCGAGAGCCGGTCGTGCGTGATCTCGCCGACGGGCACGAGCGGCATGGGCGGGTAGTACTCGGGCTTGAGCGCCTGGACGTACACCGAGTCCACGCGGTCCGGCCAGCCGGGCAGCGCGCGCGGCACCAGCCAGCCCTCCGCACTCGCGTGCGTCTCGTAGCCGCTCGGCACGTAGACGCCGGGCAGGTGCGCGAGCCGCCGCAGGAGTGCCGGGCGCGCCAGGCCCGCGCGCTTCGCGTCCCGCACCACGTCGAGCACGCGGTGGACGATGTCCTCGCCGTCGCCGATCACGAACGCGTCGATGAACTCCGCCATCGGCTCGGGGCTGAACGCCTGCGCGCCGCCCGCGATCACGAGCGGGTGCCGGGCGTCGCGCTCGAGCGTGCGCAGCGGCAGGCCGGCCAGGTCGAGCATCGCGAGCACGTTCGTGTACTGCAGCTCGTACTGCAGCGAGAACCCGATGACATCGAACCCCGACGCCGGTGCGTGCGAGTCCACCGAGAACAGCGGGATGCCCAGCCGCCGCATCTCGGCCTCGGCGTCGGGCCACGGCGCGAACGTCATCTCGGCGCGCGCGTCGGCGCGCGTGTTCACCACGTGGTGCAGGATGCGGATGCCCAGGTTCGAGAGCCCGATCTCGTATGCGTCCGGGAACGCGAGCAGCAGGCTGACCTCGACGCCCTCCCGCGGCTTGCGGCCCGTGGCCAGGTCCCCGCCGAGGTAGCGGTTGGGCTTGGACACGCGGGGCAGCAGCTGGTGCTCGATGAGCTCGGTGAGGCTCGCGGACATTCGGCTCACGTCTCCTGGGCAGTCGGGCGCGGTGGAATCGAACCACCGTGGGAAACCGACGGCGTGGCGGGCTACGCCAATCGGGAAGCCGTTCCCGGGGCTCCCCGGATCTGCCGGGCGGCGCCGAAAGGTACCACGCGCACGCGCCGCTGCCAATGGACCAATCGGCGCAACTCTTTGTGGGAGAAACGGGTTGGAGCCCCGATTCACGATGATCTAGAGTGCGGGCTGGACCGTCTTCGGACCCATTGAACGAAAGGCGCTGGCCATGAAGGTCTCCGATCGTACGTACTTCATGCTCAAGCGGCTCCACTCGCTGACCGGGATCGTCCCGATCGGCCTGTTCCTGCTCGAGCACTTCTTCACCAACTCCCGCGCGCTGCAGGGGGGCGCGGCCTTCGACCAGGCCGCGATGGACCTGGCCCGGATCCCCTACGTGGTCCTGGTCGAGGCGCTGGGCATCTGGATCCCGATCGCCTTCCACATCGTGCTGGGCGTCATCATCGCGACCACCTGGCAGGCGAACCTGGGCCGCCACGGCTACGCGCGGAACTGGCAGTACGTGCTCCAGCGCCTCAGCGGCATCTTCCTCGTGTTCTACATCCTGTTCCACACGTGGATGACGCGCTTCAACGCCGACTACCTCAACTCCCCGAGCGCGTACGACTTCATGAAGCAACAGCTCGCGAACCCGGGCATGTTCGCGTTCTACGCGCTGGGCGTCGTGTCGGCCTGCTACCACTTCGGCAACGGCCTGTTCGGCTTCGCGATCCACTGGGGGCTCGCGACCGGCCGCAGCGCGCAGCGCCTCGCCGGGCGGCTCGCGATGCTCGTGTTCGTCGTGCTGGCGGTGGTCGGCCTGAACGCGCTGCTCGCGTTCACCGGCCACGGCATCTACCCGGACTGGCTCACGAAGCCGCACGCCGCCGAGCACGCGTCGGTCGTCTACCAGGGAGGGCAGCGCTGATGGCCGCGCCCCGCATCGCGATCGTCGGCGGCGGACTGGCCGGCCTGATGGCCGCCATCAAGGTCGCCGAAGCCGGCGTGCACGTGGACCTGTTCTCGATCGTGCCCGTGAAGCGCTCGCACTCCGTGTGCGCGCAGGGCGGCATCAACGGCGCGGTGAACGTCAAGGGCGAGAACGACTCGCCCGAGATCCATTTCGTCGACACCTGCCGCGGCGGCGACTTCCTCGCCAACCAGCCGCCGGCGAAGGGCATGTGCTACGCCGCGCCCGGCATCATCTACCTGTTCGACCGCATGGGCGTGACGTTCAACCGCACGCCCGAGGGCCTGCTCGACTTCCGGCGCTTCGGCGGTACGCTCTACAATCGCACCGCGTTCGCCGGCGCCACGACCGGCCAGCAGCTCCTCTACGCGCTCGACGAGCAGGTGCGCCGCCACGAGGCGGCCGGGCTGGTGACCAAGTACGAGGGCTGGGAGTTCGTCGGCATGGTCCGCGACGGCGGCGGCCGCTGCGTGGGCCTGGTGGCCGTCGACCTTCGCACGATGGCGCCGAAGGCGTTCAAGGCGGACGCGGTCATGC
>JBAIWU010000500.1:0-24382 GCA_037917155.1 Candidatus Eiseniibacteriota bacterium | reverse complement strand
GGTCCGCGGCCGCGCACGCGTGCACGAGCACGAGCGGCCGCGCCGGAGAGACGCCGAGGGGCGCGAGCGGCGCCGCGGCCGCGGGCGCGCGCAGCATCGCGGCTGGCTCGCCGCGCAGCGCGGGGTGCCCGTAGAGCATGGCCACCGCGAGCGCCTGCAGGCCCGCGGCGCGCTCCGGAGGCACGTCGCCCGCGGCCAGCGCGTCACGCGCCCGCGTCCGGGCCCGCTCGAATCCCTCCTCGACCGCGCCGGCCCCGGCCCGCCGGTCGAGCAGCGCGAACAGCGCCTCGCGGTCGGGCCCGCACGCGAGGACGAACGTGAGCGCGGCGGTGGCGCCGTCCGCGAGGTCGAGCGGGCAGCGCAGGCTCGCGACCGGATCGAGCACGTTGCCCGTCTCGCCGCACGCCGGGGCGTCCGTCTCGAGCGCCGCCGGGCACGAGCGGCCGCCGCCGCGGCCGAGGAAGCGTGCGCGGTCGCTCTCGCAGGTCGCGTCGCGCGCGCCGAGCACGGCGTGCAGCAGCAGCGGATGCGTCTCGTCGTTGCCACGCGGCCGGCGCCGCGCCAGCAGGGCCGCGCGCGCCGGGTCGAACTCGGTCTGGACGAAGAGCTTCGAGAAAGCCGGGTGCGCCGCATCCGCGGCGCCGTGGTGCAGCACGACCTCGCCCGCCGTCACGAGCTCGATTCGGCGCGCCCGCCCGGAGCGGTTCGTGACGGTGACGCGCCGCAGCTCGGCGTCGGCGTCGGGCAGGACGCACACCTCGAGGCGCACCTCCAGCCCGTCGCCCGCGCGCGTGATCGTGAAGCGGCCCGGCTCCCACGCCGTCGCGTAGGCCTCGGCGCCGCCGCCCGCCGGCACCCGGCCGACCGTCGCGTACGCGCCCGACTCGCGGTCGCGCACGTACACCGCGAGGCCGGACGCGTCCTCGACGCGATCGGGCGTCCAGCGGGTGAGCGCGTGGTCACCGCACCACGACGCCCCGGTGCCGGCGTGCGTGACGAGGACGGTGTAGCGGCCGTTCGAGAGCAGGCGGCCGCCGCTGAGCGCCGCGGCCGCGCCGGCGCGTGCGGCCGGGGCCGTCGCCCCGTGGGCGAATGAACTCATCGGTCTCCGGAAGTCCGGGGCCGCGCACGCGCGCGGCCCCATCGTGGTCCTACTTCAGCAGCACGGCCCGGCGAACGAGCGCCGCGCCGCCGGCTTCGAGCCGGTAGTGGTAGACGCCGGCGGCGAGGCCCTTGCCCTCGAGCGAGACCGCGTACTCGCCCGGGGCCTGGCTCGCGTCGACGAGGGTCGCGAGTGTGCGCCCCTTCAGGTCGAACAATGTGAGGCGCACGTGTCCGGCCTGCTGGATGCGGTACCGGATCGTCGTCGAGCCGTGGAACGGGTTCGGGGCCGCGGCGAGGAACAGGTCCGGATCCGTGCGGGGCAGCGGCGGCTCGACGGCGGTGGGCAACGGCGTGAAGCCCGCCAGCGCGAGCCCGTCCTGGATGTCGGGATGTCGCATGAAGCGCGCCCATACGGCGTTCGTGAGGTGGTTCTCGATCATGAGGATCTCGGGGCCCTGGTCGATGCCGATGACGTCGGTGTCGAACCACGGGGACTTCTCGGGATTGAACGCGTCCGTGAACCCGTACGAGTACCAGAGCGGGTAGGCGCGGCCGCCCACGATGCCCTGGTTGCGCGTGTTCCACATGTTGCGGATGCACGGCCACACGGAGTCCGCCGCGAACGCGACCGAGCTGATCGCGGCCGTCGGCGCGACCGTGCCGTCGTCCGGCCCGCCGGGATTGCCGCGCGCGTAGTAGCCGTAGTAGGGCGCGTAGCCCGGCGGCCCGTCGCAGGCGGTCCAGCCCCAGAGGCTGTCGGCGTAGCCCATGTGCAGGATCGACTCGAACTGGCCGTACTGGCGGCCGAAGGCGAGCTGCGTGAGCGCCGCGCGACGCGAGTTCTCCCAGTACGTGATGCCCTTGGACTGCATGTACGCGTCCTGGATCTGGCGGAAGTCGATCCAGCAGTGCGAGTACTGGTGGCCGAACAGCGGCGAGAACCGGACGTACGGCCCGACCGACGTGTAATACGTGCTGAACGTGTACGTGCCGGTCCAGGTGTTCCAGTCGCTGCCGGGGACCGCGTGGGTGGGCGAGCCGATCGCCATCACGTACATGATCATGGCCTCGTTGTACCCGGTCCACTTGCTCCCGCTGAAGCCGGACTCGGGGTACCAGGCCATCGAGATGCCCGGGGTCCCGTTGCGTGTCCAGTTCCAGTCCGCGCGCTGCGTGATCGAGTCCGCGAGCGCGCGGATCGTGGCCTCGTCGGGATCGACGGGATCGTCGAAGTACTCGCGCGCGTCCATGATGCCGGCGAACAGCAGCGCGGTGTCGATCGTGGAGAGCTCGGACGTCCACGTGCGCAGGGCCGTGCTCATGTCGAGCCAGTGGTAGAAGAGGCCCTTGTAGCCGATCTCGCCCGTCGTCGAGACGCCCTGCGGCCCGTTCCAGAACGTCTGCAGCGTGGCGAGCACCCGCTGCCGCCCCTGGGCGCGCGTGATCCAGCCGTGGTCGACGCCGACGCAGATGGCGCTCAGCCCGAACCCGGTCGAGGCCGTGCTGGCCACGCTGCCCGGCGTGCTCAGCGAGGCGCGGTCGGGGCACAGGCCGTTCGAGGGGTTCGCCGTGAGCCAGAAGTAACGGAACGCCCCGTACTGGATCGAGTCCAGCACGGCGGCCTGGTCCTGCGCCCGGGCCGTGGCCGCGAACGCGACCAGCGCCAGGAGCGTGATGACGATGCGTTTCATGTCCCGCCTTTCAAGACCGCGCGAGCGGTGTCGTGTTCACGGATGTCGTTCGCGGCCGCGAGGGCCGCCGGTGCCCGATCCGCCTCAGAAGGCGAACCCGACCGTGAGGCGGTGCGTGTGGCCCAGCCGCCCCTGGTCGGCCCAGGCGTAGTCGCAGCGGTAGCGCCACGTGTCCACGCGTCCCATCAGGCCCGCGCCGGCCGTCGCTCCCACCTCGGAGTCCTGGAGGAAGAGGTTCTGCCAGCCCGCCCGCAGGGCGACCGTCTTGTTGATCGTGTACTCGCCCCCGAAGCTCATGCTCTCGGAGTTGTCGTTGGGATGGAAGGCGTCCGCCTCGATCAGCAGCTCCTGGTCGTCCTTGAACTCGAACGGCATCGCGAGGCCGACGCGGAACGTGACGGGCACGGCGAAGGCGTCCGTGTACTTGGACGCGGGCAGCGTGCTGTTGTCGCCGTTGGTCGCCGGGTTGGCGTCGTACGTGAACCGCAGGTCGCGCCCGTCGAACGCCCCGCGGGTGCCGAAGTTGCTCAGGCTCGAGCCGATGCGCAGGCCCTTCTCCGAGACTCGGTAGAGCGTGCCGATGCTCACCGTAGCGACGCTCGCCGTGGAGTGCCAGATGGTCTCCTGGACGAGGTTGACCTGCCCGCCGGCCGAGAACCGCGGCGAGATCTGGCGCGCGAAGCCGAGCGCGATCGCGATGTCGTTCACGGTGTACCGCTCGCCCGTGCCGAGCGGCTGGGTCACCGTGCGCACGTCGATGTCGCCCGAGTTGAGGGCGGTCACGGTGGCGAATCCCGTGCCCCAGCTCCCGAGCGGGAGCGCCACCGCCGCGTAGTCGTAGGCGATGTCGGCGATCCATGCCGCGTGCGTGAACATGACCTCGGCCGTGGTGACGCGACCCGCGGACGCGGGGTTGTAGTAGAGCGTCTGGACGCCGTCGAACGCGGACACGCCCGCGTTGCCCATCGCCGCGATGCGCGCGGTGGGCTCGATCTCGAGGAACGAGCCGATCGTGGTGCCCGTGTTCGTCTGCGCCCGAGCGGATCCGGAGGCCAGCGCCAGGACGAGGGCGACGGCGGGCACGCGGCCGAGGATGCGATCGTGCGCGCTCACTTGATCACCGCGAACTTTCCGATGTAGGTGCCCAGGCCGGGCGCTTCCACGTGGAAGACGTACAGGCCGGGCGCCACGTCGAGGTTGTCCTTCGTCCGCAGGTCCCACGGCACGTAGCCGGCCGTGGAGCCGTCCTGGCGCAGCGTCCGCACGAGGTCGCCGTGCACCGTGTAGATGCGCACGACGCCACCCGTGGGTATGGCCCGGAACTCGAGCCTCCGGTCCCCGCGTCCGGCCGCGTTGTAGATCTGCGGCTCGAAGCTCGCCGAGGCGATGTACGGGTTCGGCACCACGTAGGGCTTCTGCGACCAGTCCACCACCGCGCGCACCTGGTCCACGTGCTGGGCGCCGGTCGTGAACGTGAAGATGTCGTCCGTGCTGGCCGGGATCTTCAAGTTGAGGTCGTAGACGTCTCCCCCCTTCGGCCGGATGCGCGGGGACGGCGTCGAGTTGTCGAACGAGAACCGCCAGGTCGCCTGCGGGTGCAGCGAGTCGCCGTTGAGGAACGTCCAGACCTCGACGTACTCGTTCGTCGAGTCGGGCAGACCGTCGTTGTTGAGGTCGCGCACGCGGAAGCGCATCTGCATGTCGCCGTCGATCGTGTGCGCGAAGATGCGGTACTTCGTCGGCTTGATCTCGTTTGGGTTGGGCGTGGCCGGCGTCTGAGGGTAGCCCTGGTCCACGATCGAGTCGCTGAACACGATCGAGAGTCCGTACGGGTAGCCGGGGCGCTTCAGGTTGGGCGACAGGACCGGCTGGTACGTCACGCTATAGCGAACGTTCGTCGTGCTGCCGGTGCGCCAGCCCGTCTTCGCCGAGTCGATGCCCGTGACCACGGGGACCTTCACGAGCGGCAGCACGCCCGAGCCGACCGGCCCGATGCCGGCCGCGGCGAGGTCGGTGCCCGTGTCGAAGAACATCGCGTGCGTCGTGCTGTCACGCAGCCAGTAGCTCACCGCGCGCACGCTGTCCTTGGGGGCGCCGAAGCCCACCGCGAACAGGTGGCCGTCGGGCACGATCCCGGAGTTGACGACCTGCGCGCTCACGGTCGCGGTGCCGAAGCCGCGCCCGTGGACCGCCGGCGTGACGTTCGCCGGCAGGTAGCCCGGCACGTCCGGTTCGGGCCGCACCATGACGACGTTGCTCGGCAGGACGTAGCCGCCGCGCAGCGAACGCGCCACGGAGAGCGAGTTCTCGGACGGGTAGAACGAGGTCGAGTCGGCGCCGCTGTCGTAGCCGTAGTCGTAGGCGCAGACGCCGTAGAAGTACTGCTGGCCGTTGACGGCGGTGGTGTCCGTCCACGTGTGGCGGATGCCGGTGTCCTCGCCCAGCCAGTACTGCACGCCCTCCACCGCGAGCCGCGAGTAGCCCTGCTTGCCGTCGACGAGGTCGAACTGCGCGATCGGCTGGCCGTTGCCGAGCGGCTCGGTGCCCTGTCCATTGCGCACGACCTGCGGATCGAGGAACGAGGGATCCGTGGAGCGGTAGATCCGGTAGCCCTCGAAGTCCTGGTCGAACAGCACGGGATCGATCGAGCGCTCGGCGGCGTCGTCCCAGCTCAGCCGCACACGACCGTCGCCCGCCTCGGCGGTGACGACCGGGCGCGTGGGCGGGACCGCGAACTGGTAGTTCGCATTGTAGATCTGCTGCACCGTGTGGACGGCGGTGCGCAGCTCCGGCAGCGTGGCGCCGAATGCGAGCGCGAGGCTGAAGCGCTCGCGCTCGTTCACGCGCAGGTCGAACGGCCCCGACGCGAAGAGGAACGCGATGTTCCAGTTGACCGCCGAGCGCTGGTCGAAGCGGTTCGCCTCGACCGGGTCGGTGAAGTAGGCGTAGAGCAGCGCGGGCCAGTCGATACCGTCGAGGTTCGCGAACGTGATGCCGTCGCCCTGCCCGATGTAGACGGGGCTGCTGATGCGATTGAGCTTGAAGCCGGTGAGGCCGATCTGGTCGGACTCGTGCAGGTCCGTCTTGTCGAAGTTGGGCTCGCCCTCGGTGGGCATGCCGTCGCCCTCGCCGGTGTCGTGCGTGCCCGGCACGCCGTCGGCGCCGACGTCGTCGGTGACGACGCTCCAGTCCATGTCCTCGTCGCCCGTCCACCAGCGGCTGGCCTTGTACGCCGGCCGCTTCTCGAGCGGACCGTACGTCTGGAAGAACTTGGTCGTGTCGTAGTGCGCGTAGACCCACGCGCGGATGGCGTCCTGCGAGTCGAGCAGGATGCCCGGGCCGCTGTCGCGGCGCTCGTCGGTGATGCCGTCGTTGTCGTTGTCGATGCCGTCGTACGGGTTGCCGGGCGTCTCCAGGTACGCGTAGCCGAGGTAGCCCGTCTTGCTGCACGTGCCGTTCAGGTCGACGCCGTGCCCGTAGTAGTCCCACGTGTACGTGAGGTTCAGGCCCAGCGACTTGTCGAAGTACGCGACGTCGTCGTCCGACTCGGCGGGGCCGTCGCAGCCCACGGCCGAGCCGCCGACGCCGGAGTCCATATAGATGCCGAAGATGATGTCGGGGTAGTCGGTGGTGCTCTCGTTGAAGATGTCGTAGTGCCAGAAGATGACGTTGCCGGCCTGCGGGTTCGACCACTGGAAGCCGCGCACCTGCACCATCATGCCGAGGCCGCGCCGCGTGATGTCGGTCGAGTCGCAGATGAACGGCAGGGTGCTGTAGAAGTTGTCGTCCATGACGGTGAAGCTCTCCTGGTCGGCCGCCGGGCGCTTGCCGAAATAGCCGTCCCAGGAATGGTGCCAGCCCGGATCGTCCGGGTCGTCCAGCTTGTCCGGCCACTTGTTCGGCCACGTCGTCGAGTCGTGGCTCATGGCCGGGAAGCGCGAGATGTTCGTGTCCGGGTCAGCCTGCAGGTAGCCCGGGCGCGGCTCGAACCGCATCATGCGGCCGTTCGCGTCGAACGCCTGCCGCTCGCGGTAGCCGGTCTCCATGACGTAGTTCCACGTCGTCAGGTCGGGCGGCTGGCCCGGCGCGCCCGGGTGGTACCGGGCCAGCACGAACGGCGTGATGCCGTCGCTGTAGTTCATGCCGGAGCCCTTCGGCACCTCCACCGAATGGAACGTGGCCAGGTTCACGTTGAGCGGGTCGGACGGGTAGTCGCCGACCATGCCCCAGTTGTAGAAGCGCGTGCGGATCCGGTTCGCGCTGTGCTCGCCCATTCGCTCCCAGGAGATGCTCGAGCGGACGCTGGGCGGCACCGCGGCCTCGCCGGCGCGCGCGCCCGGCGCCAGGCCGGGCGCGGACGCCAGAGCGAGCGCCAGCGCCGCCGCGGCGAGCGTGCGGGTGGTCCGGGCGTCCATGCGGGGTTCCTCGTTCGTGCGCATCAGTAGGCCACGTTGAGTGAGAGGCCGAGCTCGATCCGGCGCGGTCCGTAGTAGCGCGTCGGGTCGAGCAGCGAGCCGAGGTCCTTGATCGGGTAGGGCGAGTAGTACGGGTCGCCGGAGCTGGCGAAGACGAAGCCGTTGTCGAAGCGGTTGTCGAAGAGGTTGAAGACGCGCGCGAACCCGCGGACGGGCAGCGCACCGAGGCTCAGCCGCCGGTCGCCGCGCAGGTCCACGAGCAACACGCTCGGCTTGCGGCCGGAGTTCAGCTCGAGGCTGCCGCCGAAGCCGGCGGACGTGATCGTGGGCGTGTACGGCTGGCCGCTCGAGAAGCGCACGATCGAGCTCAGGTTGAAGGTCTCGGGGTGCGAGAGCGTCAGCGTGAGGTTCACCGTGTGGCGCTGGTCCCAGTCGAACGGCACGTTCCGCGGCCGCGGATCCTGGTTGGCCGCGGCGAGGTCGGCGGTCTCGTTCGGGTCGCTCGAGTTGCCCTGCGCCGACTGCCACGTGTAGTCCAGGTTCGCGCTCAGCAGGCCGCGGGAGCGGCGGGTCAGCGACAGCGTGAAGCCGACCACGTTGCCGAAGTCCACGTTCGAGAGCCGCGCGTAGCGGGCGCCGTTGTAGGTCTCGAGGACCTGCGTGCCGAGCAGGTCGCGGATGTCCTTGTAGAACGCCGTCAGGTCGAGGCCGAGCCAGTCGTTGATCGCGTGCTTGTAACCGAACTGGTACTGCACGGTGCGCTCGGGGCGGATGTCCGGGTTGCCCATGATCGGGATGTCGGCCGACCCGGCCTGCAGGTCCGACAGGCGGCCGTAGTCCGAGTTCTCGAAGATCTTGCCGAGCCCCGGCATCTGGTAGAAGTGGCCGTACGCGAAGAACAGCGACGCCTTGCTCGAGATCGGGTAGGACACGCCGAGACGCGGCGCGATCGTCACCTTCTTCGTGGTGCGCACCGGGTGCGAGAGCGGCACGTTGGTGATCGAGTTCGCGGGATTGCCGAAGTCGCTGGGGATGTACGAGCGCGCGTCGAAGTACTCGAGCCGCAGGCCGCCGCGGAACGTGAGGTCGTTCCACTCCAGCTCCTCCTGGCCGAACGCGGCGCCGATCACGGGGCGGTAGTCCTGCACGCCGGGATACTTCGCCGAGTACGACGTGATGCGCTGGAGGCGCACGACGTTGTTCGAGTCGGCGAAGTACGAGAGGTAGCCGGGCGAGCCGAACTCCACGTGCGGGAGCTGGTACTCGAAGCCCACTTTGAGCTGGTGCTCCTTGTCTTGCTGGTCGACGAAGGACCCCTTCATCACCGCGCCGTTCGTCTTCTGCTCGAACCGCGTCGGGTCGACGCCCTTGACGTACCACGCCGGGACGAAGCCCGGCGGGCTCGTCGGCTGTCCGTACAGATCGTAGCGCGGGTCGTACACGCTGTCGTAGGCGAGGTCGCGGTAGTGGTAGTAGTTCTGGCGCACGCTGAGCGTGTAGAAGCGCGTCGGCGAGAGCGTCTGCGTGAGGTCCGCGCCCTGCGTGAACGAGAACGTGTGCTGCTTGGACGGGCCGTCCGGCAGCAGGGCGTACTGCCACTTCACCGCCTGCGCGTTGGAGACGTTGAACAGGCCCTGCCAGCTCAGCTCGACGTTCGACAGGGCGTGGTTCGCCACCTTGACCACGCCCGAGTACTCGTCCGACCAGCCCAGCCGCTCGGGCTCGCCGTCGCCCGTGGGCTTGAGGACGTACTCGCCGTTCACCACGCCCGCCGTGTCGCCGAGGTTGAAGATGTGCCACCCGTGCACCCAGTTCTCGTCGTAGTAGTGCCGGCCGCTGAGCAGGTACGTGGTCTTCTTGGGCGGCAACGGACCCTGCAGCGAGAGCTGGAAGTTCTGCTGCGACGCGGGGCGGAAGCGGTACTCGACGATGCGGCGCGTGTCGAGCGAGATGCCGGGCAGCAGCTGGATGGAGGGCGTGTCGTGGTAGACGGGCCCGCCGCTGAACACCTCGCCCTCCCAGTGGAACTTCTCGCTCCCCCGCTTGAGCACCGCGTTCACGACGCCGCTCATGGCCTGGCCGTACTCGGCGTCGAACGTGCCGCTGATGACCTCGACCTCCTCGAGCAGCGAGCGGTCCAGCTTCAGCGTCGACTTGTTGTCGTAGGCGTTGTTGACCGACACGCCGTCGACCTGGTACTGCACCTCGCCCTCGCGCCCGCCGCGGAAGTGCCCGTCGACGACGCCCGCCTGGAGGTTGACGACGTCCTGCAGCTCCTGGACGGGCAGCGCCTGGAGCTGCTGCCGCGAGACCGTGGCGATGTTGCTCGTGCGGTTCACCTCGACCACGGGCCGCCGGGCGCTCACCACGACCTCCTGCATCTGGAGCGCGCTCTCGACCAGCTCGACTTCGAGGCGCGTCGTGTTGTCCGCGTTGATCTCGACGTTCTGGGTGGTCACGGCGGCGTAGCCGATCAGGCTCGCCTTCACGGTGATCCGCCCCGCGGGGATGTTCAGGATCAGGAACCGGCCGTCGGCGTCCGACGCGGCGCCGAGCGGCATCCCGATGACGACCACGTTGACGCCGGCAAGCGGCTGCTTCTTGTTGTCCACGACGCGTCCCGAGAGCTTGCCGGTCGTGCCCGCGAGTGCGACGCCCGCGACGCACGCCAGCGCGAGCACGGCGTTGGCCAGAGCCCACCGGACCGCCCACAACACACGCTCCGCCTTCCGGCGATCCATGACGGAATGCCCTCTCCTCGATCTCGTGACGTGACGGCCCCGCGGACAGGCCGAACGGGGCGGGCGCGTCGCCCGCCCCGTCGGGCATCCGTCCGGGCCTGGAGGCTACCGCACCACCATCATCTTGCCGTTCAGCGTTCCCCGCTCGGCGCCCGTGTCCGGGTCGAGCACGTGCACGCGATAGAGGTAGATGCCGGTCCCGCCCGCGAACAGGGGCATTCGCACGTGCCCCTCGCCCGCCGGCTGCAGGCCGTAGGCCTGGGTCGCCATGACGCGGCCCTGCAGGTCGAAGACGTCGATGCTGACCTTGGACGCCTGCGCCAGCTGGTACCGCACCATGGTGCCGCCGCTGAACGGGTTCGGGAAGTTGCCGAGCAGCGCGAGGTTGCCGGCCACCGGCGTCGCGGGCGGCACCCCCGCGTAGATCCCCTTCGTCGGATCGAGGAATGCCACGCACGGGCCGTCCTCGTTCTCGAATTGCCGGAAGAACCAGGTGCGCGTGCCGTAGCTGTCGGTCCACGGCGTGTACGAGTCGCCGTCGAGCAGGTCCACGCCGAAGTAGACGGTGTGGTCGCCCAGGTCGGGCGGGTAGCCCAGCTTGGTCAGGTCGATGGCGAACTCCGCCTGGTAGCCGGTGTCCACGTCGAGCCCCAGCGTGTCGACCGTGGTGCCCGGCTTGAGCGCCGACTGGCACACCACGGCGTGCAGTGTGTCGCGGGCGTACGGCAGCGCATCGTGCGCGACGAGGCTGCCCGTCGGCCCGACCTGGAACGTCAGCCGGTAGCTGTAGAGGTTGTTGTCGGAGAAGCGGCGCACGCGGTCGTTGATCGAGATGATGGCGCCGTCGTAGCGGTCGAAGTTGTCGGGGACGTACTGCACGACCTGGTCGCGCACGTCGAGGCCGAGGTAGAGCGTCGTGCCCTTCCAGAAGTACTTCAACGTCGCGTCCGCCGGGTCCTGCACGAACGCCGTGCCGCCGTTGACCGTGGCCTGGAACTGGCCGGAGCGCCACTTGCCCGTCTGCGGGTAGGCGTCGCGGACCGTCGAGTCGCCCCAGCGGATGATCACGCTGTCCGCCTTCGCCCACACCGGCTCGTCCATGACGCCGTCGATCGTGGGCGCGGGGAAGCCGCTCGCGATCGGGATGCGGATGTCGGGGCCGTAGCTCGGCGCCGGGCCGGAGGTCGTCGTGACGTCACTGCGGCCGAGGATCTTCACGTTGCTGTACCAGGACGTGTTGCCCCACGGGCCCTCGAGCCACGTGCGGTTGATCGACCAGCGGAACGGGTTCGACATCGGCCAGTACCAGTCGTTGTCGTAGAGCGAGGCGTTCCACTCGATCGCGTCGCCACCCGGCTTCGTCACGTCGTAGCCGTCCGACGCGAGGTCGAAGCGCATCTCGTACGTGTAGCTGCGGTCGGGCAGCGTGTCGGAGTTGACCTCGCCGTCCACGCTCCATCCCGCGTCCCACGCGAGCAGCTGCTGCGCGGTCGGCGGGCTGCCCAGCGTGCGCCAGCGGCCCATCATGGTCGGCGGGTGGTTGATCGCGCGCGGCGTGTGGTCGGACGTGTCGGCGACCCACCACGACATGAAGTGCTCGCCCGCCGGCGCGGGGCGGTCCGGCAGGTCGTGCGCCTTGATGTTCATGAGCACGCCGTCGAAGTAGTTGAACAGCTCCGAGCCGCCGATCGAGCTGTCACGGACGGTGATGCCCAGCCAGAGCTGGTTGTCCGGTGTCGTGAGGAACTTGAACACGGCGTGGTTCGGGTCCGTGGGCGGGAAGCCGGCCTCCTGCTTCCAGCCGCTGCCCGGGATGGGGCCGATCGTGTGGATGTCGATGATCATCGAGTCCGCCTGCGCCCACTGCGGCTCGTCCAGGTGGCCGTCCATCGTGAACGGCAGGCTGGTCATGCGCGCCCACACGTAGTCGTAGCGCTGGAACTGGGCCATCGCCGGCAGCGTCGCCACCAACGACGCTCCCAGGACCAGCGCGGTCACGAGTCCTGCCTTCTTCATGATCGGGACCTCCTGCAATGTGAACGGTGCCGTGGCCGGGACGCCTCGGTGCCTGCCCTCCTTGCTCCCGGCCCCCTGTTGCGGTCGAAGCCCTGTTCGGCGACGCGCGTCGTCGTCAATGTCGGATGAGCCCTCCCGAAGATGCCGGCGGACGGTCGTCGGTCATGACGGCCCTCACGCCTGCGGTCCGTCGTGCGCGCCGGCGGCGCGCTCGTCGTGGTGCCGCGACGCCCGTTGCCCGGGTCGGTGCGGATGCAGCGTCGTGCCGTTCGCCTGCCGCGCGCCGCAGGAGGCGCGCACGACGAGCGAGGCGGCCAGCGTCTCGCGGTGCGGCTCGGCCGGGCGGCGCTCGCGCGCGTAGGGCACGAGGAGCTGGAGCGCGCGCTCGCCCAGCCCGCACGCATCGGCGCGGACCGTGGTGAGCGCGGGGTTCAGGTACTGCGCGATCGCGATGTCGTCGAAGCCGGCGATCGCCACGTCCTGCGGCACGCGCACGTCGGCGTCCCGCAGCGCGCCCAGCAGGCCGATCGCCATGTAGTCGTTCGCCGCGAACACGGCCGTGGGCCGGGGCCGCAGGCGCACGAGCCCGGACGCGGCGTGGAAGCCGGCGGACTCGCTGAAGTCGCCGGCCAGCTCGAGGCCCGGGTCCCACGCGATGCCCGCGTCCTGGAGCGCGCGACGGTAGCCGACGCGCCGCCCCTCGGCGTCGAAGTTCCCGGAGGGCCCGGTCAGCATCGCGATGCGACGGTGGCCGAGGGTGACGAGGTGCCGCACGGCCGCGTAGGCGCCCTCCTCGTTCGCGATCGAGATGGCGGTGAAGTCGGCGGCGATGGCGCCGGGATTGAGCAGCACGACCGGGAAGCGCGCGGCGAACTCGCGGACCGCGGTGGTTGCGTCGGCGTCCGGAGCCATGACGATGAGGCCGTCGATGCGGCCGCGCAGGGCGCGCACGGCCGAGACGATCGTCTCGGCGTTCGCCCGCGAGCTCGACACGAGCACCTGGTAGCGCTCGCGGCGCGCGGCGAGGTCGATGCCGCGGATCACCTCCGAGAAGAACTCGCCGTAGAGATCCGGCAGCAGCACGCCGATCGCGTGCGTGCGGTGCGTGATCAGGCTCCGCGCCGCGCTGTTGGGCCAGTAGTCCATGCGCGCGGCGACCGCGCGCACGTGCTGCGCGGTGGCCTCGGTGACCAGCGCCGCCTGGTTGAAGACTCGGGAGACCGTCGCGATGGAGACGCCGGCTTCGCGCGCGACGTCGCGGATCGTGGCCACGGATCGCTCCGCACGTTGGAGACTGGGTATGGGGCCCGGGGGGACGGCGATGAGCCGCCTTCGCTGCTTCCGGCGCGCATCACCGCGACCGATGAAAACGATTACATGCCCATTGCACCTTTGTAAAGACGGAGTTTTCCCGGACGGGCCCGGGGGCACCAGGGGGCCGTGGTCGTGCCCTGTACATGGACGAATAAGACGTTGTTCGACAACATCTTACAGCGTGGTCCGGGGGCCGTCTGCGCCCGGGGGCGCGCCCTCGGCCGCAGTCGAAGGCCGGCCGGATGGACGCCTGGACGGGCGGTCGCTATCCTGCCGCGACCTTCGCCGGACGCTCACCCGAACGCGCACGGAATCGCTCGACCATGGCCGAGATGAAAACGTTTCCCGAGTCGTTCCTCTGGGGCGCCGCGACGAGCGCGTACCAGGTCGAGGGCTCGCCGCTCGCCGACGGCGCGGGCGCCAGCATCTGGCACCGCTTCACGCACACGCCCGGGCGCGTGCGCGGCGGCGACACCGGCGACGTCGCCTGCGACCACTACCGGCGCTGGGAGGACGACGTCGAGCTGATGCGCGCGCTCGGCCTGAACGCGTACCGCTTCTCGATCGCGTGGGGCCGCGTGCTGCCCGAGGGGCGCGGGCGCGTGAACGAGAAGGGGCTCGACTTCTACCGCCGGCTCGTCGACCGGCTGCTCGCGCGCGGGATCGCGCCGAACGTCACGCTCTACCACTGGGACCTGCCCGCGGCGCTCGACGACCGCGGCGGCTGGCTCAACCCCGACGTCGCGGACTGGTTCGCGGACTACGCCGACACGTGCTTCCGCGCGCTCGGCGACCGCGTGCCGATGTGGGCCACGCTCAACGAGCCGTGGGTGATCGTCGACGCGGGCTACCTCTTCGGCGTGCACGCGCCCGGGCACGCGAGCCTGTCGGAGGCCCCGATCGCCGCGCGCCACCTCCTGCTCGCGCACGGCGCCGCGGTGGACCGCTACCGGGCCGGCGGCTGGCCGCACGCGATCGGCATCGTCGTCAACCTCGAGCCCAAGGACCCTGCGTCGGATGCGCCCGAGGACGTGGCGGCGACCGCGCGCTCGCACACCTACTTCAACGAGCAGTACTGCGATCCGCTGCTGCTCGGGCGCAACCCCGAGGGCGGCATGCGCGCGATCTACGGCGAGGCGTGGCGCGACTGGACGAGCGACGAGCTCGCGCGCGCCTCGCGCCCGATCGACTTCCTCGGCATCAACTACTACACGCGCTGCCTCACGCGGCACGCGCCGGCGCGGCCGCCCGTGTTCGAGGAGCGCGTCGTGCCGGCCGGCGCGCGGACGATGACCACGGGCTGGGAGTGGTACCCGCCGGGCCTCGAGCGCACGCTGCTGTGGGTGAAGGCGCGCTACGGCGACGTGCCGCTCGTGGTGACGGAGAGCGGGGGCGCGTGGCCGGACCCGCCGCCGGGGCCGGAGGGGCGTATCGACGATCCGTTGCGCGTCGAGACGTACCGCGAGAACCTGCGCGGCTGCCTCGCCGCGATGCGGCAGGGCGTCGACCTGCGCGGCTTCTTCGCGTGGTCGCTCATGGACAACCTCGAGTGGGCCTCGGGCTTCTCGCAGCGCTTCGGGCTCGTCCACGTGGATCGCGGGACGCTCGCGCGCACGATCAAGGCGTCGGGCGAGTTCTACCGCGAAGTGATCCGGACGCGCGGCGCGGCGCTGCAGGGATAGAGCGCCGGCGAGCGTGGCGGCCGCGACCCCGGCGAGCTCACGAGCTCACCAAGGGAGCGACGCGGCCGGGACGCCGACGAGCTCCCGTGCTCGCCGGGTCCCCGTCGCTCTCCACCACCTCCCGAGAGTCCCTTCCCCGCGCTCTCGCCCCGGCTGTGCGCGGGAGCTCGTCGGCGCCCCGGTCGCTGCGTGCGGCTCAGCGCTGCGTGCGGCTCAGCGCCAGCGCATCGTGGCCGGCAGGGCACGCACCCGCAGGCCCGCCGGGGGTCCGCCCGGCGGGCGCACAACGATGCCGCCCGGCGGCATGCGGAAGCCCGGGCCTTCGAGCGCCACGGCGCCCGCCCCACCCTTGCCGCGCATCGTGAACGCGATCGGGCCCCAGCGCGTGCGCAGTCCCTTCACGACGACGCCGGAATCCGCGAGCCACGCCTCCGGGACGCCCGCACCGATCACGAGCGAGCTGTCGGACTCGTCCTCGTACGCGAGCCGGTCGAGCTGGCTGCGCACGAAGTCCGTGCCGACCCACGTGTGCGGCATGTCGCCCAGGAAGCGTGGCGCGCGCTCGTCGTGCGCCACCACTTCGGCCCAGTGCTGGAAGCCCTTCGGGCGGCGGAAGCCCATGAGCCACGCCGTGGCCGAGTCGGCGCGGTCGCGCCAGCCGAGGCGCACCATGGCGCCGACGTTGCGCCACTCGTACGGCGTGAACGCGTCCCAGGCCTCCTTCCCGTCGCGGCGCCGCGTGAAGAACTCCCAGTAGCGCTCGTACATGTGCTCGAGCACCGGCCGCGGCACGACATCGTCCGCCTGCACCGGGTCGAGCGCGATCGACGTGCTCGTCGGGTCGAAGTCGCCGAGGTCGGCGCATCCCGGCATGAAGCCGATGTCGCGCGCCTTCATCGTGGCCTCGACCGACGCGCGCAGCTCGCGTGCGAACGTGTCGCGCGAGGCCTCGATCGCTGTGCGCTCGGGCCGGCCCAGCAGCGCCGCGAGCCACGCGGCGTCCTTGTAGCCGCGCAGCGCGAAGAGGTCGTCCCAGTACGAGTGCATCGGCTTCGCCGAGTAGCCCTCGTGGCTGATCGAGGGCGGCAGCAGCCCGAAGAACGGCGCGTTCGCGGCCGTGCGCCACTCGGGCGTGCGCCGCTGCGCGCGCAGCGAGTCCAGGTAGGCGATCGCTCTCGCGACGTGCGGCCACATCTCCGCGGCGAACGTGCGGTCGCCCGTGTGGCGTACGTACTCGGCGATCAGGTAGACGAGCTCGCCGCTGCTGTCGTGCTCGGGCGTCGGATCCGCGCCGCGCGCGTCGACCACGCACGGGACCTTGCCGTTGGCGTACTGGCGTGGCGCGTACCACTCGATGAACTGCTTCACGGCCGCGGTCTCGCCCAGGCGAAGCAGCGCGCTCGACGTGAGGCAGCCATCGCGGATCCACGAGCGCGCGTACGCGCGGCTGCCGGGCTGGATCGCGGGCCCGGCGCGGTTGACGAGCACCCAGCCGAGCTGCGCCTTCAGCGCGTTCACGAGGTCGGAATCGGGCAGCCCGATCGTGACCGCGCCGAGCCGGCTCCGCCAGCGCCCGAGCGCGATGTCCCGCAGCCCGTCGACGTACTGCCGAACCGTCGCCTCCTTGCCCGGGAAGCCGGGCTCGACCGGCCGGTCGTGCAGCGGCACGAGGATCGAGACCTCGCGCTCGCCGTGCGCGGGCAGCTCGAGCGCGTACGCCAGCGCTCCCGAGGCGCGGCCGAAGGGATCCGGCATGCGCGCGGCCGGCGGCACGCGGCCCTGCACGAGCCACTCGGTGACGTCGCCCTGGTCGAACGAGGCCGCGCCGAAGTCGGTCGGCGTCATGAGCGCCTCGAAGCCGCGGTCGCCGTTCACGCGCACGACGCGGCCCTCGAGCCCGATCTCGCGAATCGTCGCCGCGCCGCCCGGCGCGCCCAGGAACTGGGTCGGCGGGTTCACCTGGAACGGCCGCGCGGCGAGGTAGAGCGTGTCCGTGCGCGGCGCGTCGGCGAGGTTGCGCAGCCGGTAGCGCGCCACGATCGCGGAGTGGCCCGGCGAGCCGGCCGCGATCGCGGTGATCGCGAGCCGCTTGTCGTCCCACGCCCACTCGACGGAGGGGATCGGCAGCCGGCCGTCGGCGAGCGATGCGGTCGCGGTCACGTCGTTCCACGTCACGAGCCGGCCGCGGTCGCGCACGAAGGGCTCGATCGAGTACTGCCCCCGGCCCGTCTCGAGCCGGCCCACTTCGTCGAACAGTCCCTCCGCGTCGTCGTCGTCCACGCCCACGACGGTCCAGAACACGTTCTCCCCCAGCGTCGCGCGCGGGTAGCGCCCACGCGGCGCGTCCTTCGCGACCGCGGCGAGGAAGTCGTCCATCGACGCCGACCACGCGAGCGGCTCCACCTCGACGTTCGCGAGCGCCACGACCCCGGTGGGATCCGCCGCCCGCGTCGCGGCGATGCGTACCCATCGCGCCTCGCTCTCCGGCAGGTACACGTAGTCGCGTCCGCCGTTGCTCCCCCGCACGGCGCGCCCGGGCGACCACGCCCGGCCGTCGGTCGAGAGGTCGACCGCGTAATCGCGCGCGTGCCGGCCGGGCGCCCAGTCGAGCACCAGCCCGCCGAATTCTCGCACGCCCCCCAGGTCGAGCGTCAGCGTCGGCGTTTCGTCGCCGGGCGCGCTCGTCCACGCGCTCGCGGGGTCGGCGTCGACGGCCAGGGCCGCGGTCGCGCGGCCGCTCGAGGCGCTCGCGACGATCGCGTGCCGGGTCGTATCCGGCGGCGGCACCTCCTGCAGGCGCAGGTCCTCGATCCACACCGTGCCCGAGCCACCCTGCCCGGCGGTGACGGCGACCTCGATCGCGGCGACGTGGTGCGGCTCGCCGCCGCCCAGCGGGCCCCACGCGAAGCTGAAGTGGCGCTTGCGGAGCGTCACGTCGCGGCCGCCGGGCGTGAACTCGAAGCCGCGCTGGTTCACCCACCACACGTTCTCGCCGCTCGCATCGAGGAGCTTGAACTCGAGGTTGTTGGGCCTGCAGGCCCCGCGCACGCGGAACGTGAAGCGCCAGTTCGCGGGCAGGTCGAGCGACACGGCCCGGTGCGCGACCGCGTATCCGCCGCCGCCGCGGAAGTCGAAGTCAAGGCGCAGCGCGCGGCCGCGCGCCCCGGCGTCGGACGAGAGCTTCAGGTCGACGCCGTCGGCGGGAACGGCCTTCCACGCGGCCGCGTCCTCGCCGGTGGGGATCACGACCGGCGCCGCCGGCGCCGGCGCGGCGCACGCGGGCCGGATGGCCCACGCCGCCGCGAGCAGGAGCGCGGCGAGGAGGCGGAGCGTTCGCATGCGGTCAGCCCTTCACGCTCCCCATGAGCACGCCCTTGATGTACGAGCGCTGCATCACGAGGAACACCAGGAGGACGGGCAGCACGGTGAGGACGGAGCCGGCCATCATCAGCTCCGTGTCCTGCACGTGCTCGCCCACGAGGTTCGCGAGCGCCACCGGCAGCGTGTACCTGCTGTCGTCGCTCAGGACGATCAACGGCCACATGAAGTCGTTCCAGGCGGACAGGAAGCTGAACGTCGCCATGGTCACGAGGATGGGCCGCAGCACGGGCATCACGATGGTCCAGTAGATCCGGAACTCGCTGGCGCCGTCGATGCGCGCCGCGTCGAGCAGGTCCTCCGGGATCGAGAGCGCGAACTGCCGGATCATGAAGATGCCGAACACGGTCGCGAGCCCGGGGATCATGACGCCCCACGGCGTGTTGACGAGGCCGAGGCCCTTCACCATCAGGAAGAGCGGCATCATGCCGACCTGCCCCGGGATCACCATCGCGGCGATGAGGACGCGGAACACGCTTTCGCGCCCCTTGAACCGCAGCTTCGCGAACGCGTAGCCGGCCATCGAGTTCGCGACCAGCGAGAACAGCGTCACGCCCACCGTGATGAACAGCGAGTTGCCGAAGTCGCGCGCGAGGTTCAGGCGGGTGAACAGGTCGACGTAGTGCTGCAGCGTCGGCGCGCTCGGCAGCACGGGCGGCGGGAACGTGCTCGCCTGCCCGGTGGGCATGAACGATGCCGACACCATCCACAGGAGCGGTGTCAGCGTCACGATCGCGCCGAGTGCGAGCGCCGCGTGCACGAGCACGGCCGGGAGCGCGCGCCTCACGACGGCTGCCTCCCGCCCTGCAGGCGCATCTGCACGAGCGTCGCCGCCATCATGATGACGAACAGCACGAACGCGATCGCCGTCGCGTAGCCCATGCGCCACCACCGGAAGCCCTGTTCGTACATGAGCATCACGACGCTCACGGTGGAGCGCAGCGGCCCGCCCTGCGTCATGACGTACGGCTCGGCGAAGATCTGGAACTGCCCGATCATGGTCATGACGCCCACGAACAGGAACGTGGGCGCGAGCGACGGCAGCGTCACGTGCACGAAGCGCGCGGCCGGCGTGGCGCCGTCGAGCTCGGCCGCCTCGTACAGCTCCTCGGGGATCGACTGCAGGCCGGCGATGAAGATGAGCATGTTGTAGCCGAAGTTCTTCCACACGGCGAGCAGCACGATCGCGGGCATCGCCCAGTGCGGATTGCCGAGCCAGTCGATCGGGCCGACGTGGAACCAGCCGAGCGCCTGATTCACGAGCCCGTAGTGCGGGTGCAGCAGGTAGCGGAACACGATCGCCACGGCGACCATGGTCGTGACGACGGGCGTGAAGTAGATCGTGCGGAACAGCCCCTTCCAGCGCGCCGTCTTCGCGTTGACGAGCAGGGCCGCCCCCAGCGACGTGAGCACGGACAGCGGGCCGCCCACGACGACGAAGTAGAGCGTGTTGCGCAGTGCGTTCCAGAACTCCGGGTCGGACAGCACCTGCCGGTAGTTGCCGAGGCCCATGAAGCGGATGGTCTCGGGCGAGCCGATCGCGTAGATGTCGAAGTCGGTGAAGCTCATCACGAGGCCGGCGATCACGGGCACGAAGAAGAAGACGCCAATGAGCGCCAGCGCGGGCGCGAGGAAGCCCCACGCCGCCGCCTGCTGCCGCCGTTCCGCGGTCGCGCTCCTCACCGCGCTCCTCCCGGCCGCGGGCCGTCCGCGGCCAGCGCGCGCTCGTGCAGCCAGCGGCGCTTCTCGAGCATGCGGTCCACGTCGGCGCTCAGGTCCGCCATCGCCGAGTCGGCCGTGGCGGCATGCCGTACGACCCGCTCGACCTGGTCCTGCACGCGGATCGCGATCTGCTCCCACTCGGGCACCTTGGGCGTCGCGACGACGCGCGCGAGCTGCTCCCCGAACGCGCGCGTGTTCGGGTCGCGCGTGAGCGCGGTGTCGCGCCAGGCCTCGACGCGGCCCGGCAGGTCGCCCGTGAGCCGCCAGAAGCGGAGCTGCACCTCCGGGCGCGAGAGGTACTCGACGAGCTGCCACGCCTGCGCCTTGTGCTTGGAGGCGCGGAAGAGCACGAGGCTCGAGCCGCCGGCGAGCGACACGCCCGACGCCGCGCCCGTGGGCCCCGGCAGCGGCGCCGTCGCCCACGCCCGCTGGAGCGAGTCGGGCAGGCGGTTGCGCATCTCGCCGAGGTTCCAGGGCCCCGTGATCCACATGTTGAGGTAGCCGCGCGCGAACTCCTGGTAGACGTTCGCGATCTCGTTCCCGCTCACCGACGGCGCGAGGTTCTCGCGGTAGAGGCTCATGTAGAAGTCGAACCCCCTGCGGAACGCGGAATCGCGGAACGCGGCCCGGGTCCCGTCGTCCTTCAACAGCGGCGAGCCCGCCTGCAGGCCCATGATGACGGGCGGGTTCCATTCGTTCGTGGGCAGGAAGATCGCGAAGCGGTCCGGGCCCACGACGCGCTTGACCGCGCGCATCGCCTGCCGCCAGCCCTCCCACGTCTGCGGCATCGACGCGTAGCCCGCGCGCGCGAGCACGTCCTTGCGGTAGAAGAGCAGCCGCGTGTCCACGTACCACGGGACGCCGTACGGCCGGCCGTCGATGACGTTCGTGTCCCAGATGCCGGGGAAGAACGCCGTGCTGTCGAACGGCGCCCGCGCCAGCCACGGCCGCAGCGGCTCGATCGCCTTGAGCGCCGTGAACTCCGGCACCCACGTGTTGCCGAGCTGGCTCACGTCGGGCGTCGAGCGGCCCACGTAGGCGGTGACCAGCTTCTCGTGCGCCGCCGACCACGGCACCTGCTGCACGACCACGCGCACGCCCGGGTGCTCCCGCTCGAAGTCGCGCACCAGCTCCTGCACGACCTCGCCCTCGCGGCCCATCGCCCAGAACCGCAGCGTCGTCACGCCGGAGCGCTGGGCGCAGCCCGCCGCCGCGAGCGCGAGCGCGAGTGCGCCCGGCAGCGCGGCCGCGACGAGGCGCCGCGCGCTCACCGGGCCGCCCCGGCGGCGTCGAGCCATCCGCCGCGGAAGCCCGCCGCGCGCAGGCCGCGCACGAGCCACGGGTCGCGGCGCATGCAGCGCCACACGAGCCCGCTGCGCCAGTTCTCGATCATGAGCACCATCAGGCCCTGGTCGATGCCGAGGTAGTCGCGGTCGACCCAGCCGCGCTCGGGATCGATGCCGTCGCGCTCGTGGCCGGGGATGCGCACGCTGGGGTTGTACGCGTCGAGGAAGCCGTAGCGCCCCCACAGGCGGTCGCCGCGTCGCGCCTTCATGGCCATCAGCGTCGGCAGCACGACCTCGGGGGCGAACGCGATCGAGCCGCCGGCGGCGTTGGGCGTCAGCGTGCCGTCGTCCTGCACCTCGGTGTGCGAGGCGCCGCGCGCCCAGTAGGTCTGGAAGTGGCGCCTGCGCCCGTCGATCGTGAAGTCGCCGTCGATGGGCCCGTCGCACGCGGACAGACCCCACTCGAGCGGCCCGTACGCATCCCAGCCGCCCGGGTTGTCGATCGCGTACTGGCGCTGCGCGAGCGTCGCGCGTCGCGAGTTCTCGAAGTAGTCGATGCCGTGGGCGCGCATGAAGTCGTCGCGGATGCCGCGGAAGTCGACGAAGACGTGCGAGGACTGGTGGCCGAAGAGCGGCGCGAAGCCGAGGTACTCCTGGCCGTGGAACGTGCCCCAGCGGTAGCCCTTCGTGTACGCCGTCCAGGTCGCGGGATCCGCGGGGTGCGTGGGCGAGCCCAGCGCGAGCAGCAGCTCGAGCGTGGTCTCGTTGTAGTGCCCCGTGTCGTACGGCAGGTGGCCGTGCTCGGGATCCCAGCCGAGCGCCATGAGCGGCGCGCGCGGCTGCATCCAGCGCCAGTCGACGCGCCGGTAGATCGAGTCCGCGAGCCGCCCCACCTCGCGCTCGCGCGGCGTCGGGCGGTCGAAGTAGTGGCCGCAGAAGAGCGCGCCCGCGACGAGCAGGCCGGTGTCGATGAACGACAGCTCGAGGCGCTCGAAGCGCGTCCCGTCCGAGGGATTGAGGAAGTGGTAGTAGAAGCCGCGGTAGCCGATCACTCCCGACGCGGCGGAGTCCTGCGGCGCGCGCCAGAGGAAGCGCAGCGTCTTCAGGGTCCGCTCGAGCCCCTGCTCGCGCGTGATCCAGCCGCGCTCGACGCCGACCGGGTACGCCGCGAGGCCGAAGCCCATGGCGGCCACGCTCGCGAACGAGCGGGTCGGCCAGCGGTCGGGCGTGAGCCCGGTGACGGAGTCCGCGGTCTCCCAGAAGAAGAGGAACGTGCGGCGCTCGAGCGTGTCGACGAACGCGCGCTCGGCCGCGGTCATGCGGGGCCCGCGCGGCGCGGGCGCGCGGCCGTGCGCGCCGGCGGCGGCCGGGACGGCGAGCGCGAGCGCGAGGCACGCGGGCGCGAGGTGGCGGAGCGGGCACATCCCTGCGCGTCGGTTCGGCACGGGCGCTCCGGAAGGGCCGGCTCAGCCGGAGGTTGTGGGCGTCGTCCGGGTGCGGACCTGCCGGCCGGCGGCGTCGCGCCGCCCGTGCCTGGCTCCGCACGAGCTGCGGATCGCGAGCGAGGTCGGGAGCACCTCGTGCTGCTTGATCCCCGGCGCGGCGCGGCGCTTGGCGCGCATGAGCAGCTCCACGGCGCGCTCGCCGAGCAGCGCGGTGTTCACGCGCACGGTGCTGAGCGGTGGCGACGTGAAGCGCGCCATCGCGATGTCGTCGAACCCGACCACCGCGAGGTCGTCGGGCACGACGATCCCCGATTCGCGCAGCGCGCTCATGACGCCGATCGCCATGTGGTCGTTGCCGACGAAGACGGCCGTGGGCCGCGTCGGCCGCGCGATCAGCTCCATCGCGGCCTCGTACCCCGAGGGCTCGGTGAAGTCGCCCTGCACCTCGAGCAGCGCCGGCGCAGGGCCGAGCCCGGCCGCGCGGAGCGCGTCGTGGTAGCCCTGCAGCCGCTGCTCGGCGTCGAGGTTACGCGCCGGGCCGCGGACCATCGCGATACGCTGGTGGCCGAGCGAGACGAGGTGCCGGACCATCTCGAACGCGCCGTCGTGGTTGGCCACCGAGATCGTGTCGCAGTCCTCGACGTCCTGCCCCGGGTTGAGCAGCACGACGGGACAGTGCGTCGCGAAGCTCCGGATCGCCAGCGGCGCGTCCACGTCCGGCGCCATGACGATGAGGCCGTCGACGCGGCCGCTCATCGAGCGCAGCGCCTCGGCGAGCGCCTCGCTGTCGGCGTGCGAGCTGGACACGAGCAGGTGGAAGCCGTGCTTGCGCGCTGCGAGGTCGATGCCTCGGATCACCTCGGAGAAGAACTCGCCGTAGATGTCCGGCAGGAGCACGCCCAGCGCGTGGGTGCGGTTGGTGATCAGGCTGCGGGCGACGCCGTTGGGCCAGTAGTTCAGCCGCTCGGCGACAGCGCGCACGAGCGCGATGGTCTCCTCGCTGACGAGCGAGCTGTCGTTGAACACGCGCGACACCGTCGCGATCGAAACGCCCGCCTCGCGGGCGACATCCCGGATGGTCGCCAAGCGGCTGGCCCTCAGGGCTAAGGGGACGAAGCGGCCGACTCGCGCAACGGGGGGAGGGTCGCGCGCACGACTCAGGTGAAACCGTTTACACGGAGGATACTCCCGTGTCAAGAACGCGTCGAGTCCGGACGTGCGGAGCCCGCGGCGCGCGCTTCCGCGCGCGGCCGCCCGGCTGCTCCGTGCGCGCGCCGCGTGCTACGGTGCGGCCATGGATCCCATCGAACGCTTCCTCGACGTCCGGCGCGCCCGCGTGGCCGCCGCATGGGACCTGCGCGACGACGTCGTGCTGGTCCTCGCCGGCGAGCCGCTGCCGATCCCGGGCGGCGCCGACCAGACCTACCCGTTCCTCGCCCACGCCGAGTACGCCTGGCTCACGGACCGGGAGACGCCCGCCGGCGTCCTCGCGTTCGACCCGCGGGAAGGCTGGGTCGACTTCGCGCCCGAGACCACGGTCGCCGAGCGCGTCTGGGAGGGCCGCGGCGACGCGCCGGGCGTGCCGCTC
>JBAIWU010000499.1:0-1571 GCA_037917155.1 Candidatus Eiseniibacteriota bacterium | reverse complement strand
ATTGGCACGCCCGTGACGGCGGAGACCGCGTCGCAGTACTCGGCGAGCCGCGAGAGGTCGCGGTCGTGGCGGCCCAGCAGCTTCAGATTGACCAGCAGCAGGTCCATCTCCGTGTTGCCCACGCGCTCGCCGATGCCCAGCGCCGTGCCGTGGACGCGGTCGGCGCCGGCCTCGATGGCGGCGAGGGTGTTCGCCAGCCCCAGCCCGCGATCGCGGTGCCCGTGCCAGTCGACGCGCACGTCCACACCGGAGGGGCGGATAACCTCCTCGCGCACGAAGCGGACGAGTGCCCGCGCGCCCGCGGGCGTGGCGTGGCCGACCGTGTCCGCGATGCAGAGACGACGGGCGCCGCACGCGATGGCGAGGCCGTAGAGCTGCTTCAGCGTCTCCGGCCGGGCGCGCGTGGTATCCTCGGTCACGTACATCACGGGCAGGCCTTCGGACACCGCGAACGTCACCGCGTCCTCTGTCGCCCGCAGCATGCGGTCGACACTCCAACCCTCGGCATACTGACGGATCGGCGAGGAACCGATGAACGTGCACGCTTCGATCGGCAGCCCGACCTCCTGCGCGACGCGGGCGATCGGCTCGATGTCGGCCCGAACCGTGCGAGCGGCGCAGTTGGCCGCGATGGACAGGCGCGCGTCGGCGATCTCGCGGGCGAGCGCCCGCACGTCCGCCACGGCGCGCGGGCCGGCGCCCGGCAGGCCGATGTCGGCCGTATGAATGCCCAGATCGGCCATCAGGTGGAGAATCCGGATCTTGGCCTCGATGGAGGGATCGCGCACGGAGGGCGACTGCAGGCCGTCGCGCAGGGTCTCGTCGTCGAGCTCCACCGGCCGGGCGGCGACCGGTGCGGCATCGCCCTCCGCGGTGTTCCAATCGTAGACGAGCTCGTCCTGCATCACTCCTCACGGGCGTGGGGCTGGCAAGAATCGCCGGCAGCGTGGACATTGTCAACGCGGCTCGGGCCGGAACGGCGCAAGCCGCGTGCGAGCGAATACGAGCGACACGGGGACGCATTGAAGGAACGCACGATGGACGGGGTTGGTGCCGGCGAGGACCGTCTGCCGACCCTGGCCTCGGTCGAGGAGGCGCGCCGGCACATCCGCGCCACCGACGCCCAGACCCTGGCCGACATGGTCGAGCTCGTCCAGGTGCCGGCGCCGCCCTTCGGCGAGGCGCAGCGGGGCGTGCGCATGCACGAGCGCTTCCGCGAGCTCGGCCTGGCCGACGTCGTCCGGGACGAGATCGGCAACGTGCTCGCGCGGCTCCCCGGCTCCGGCGAAGGCAACGGGGCCGGCGGGCGGGTTGCCCCCGTCCTCGTGGCGGCTCACTTCGACACGGTCTTTCCCGCCGAGACCCCCATTCACGTGCGTCGCGAGCACGAGCGCATCCACGCGCCCGGCATCTCCGACAACTGCCGCGGTCTGGCCGCGCTCCTCGCCCTTGCCCGCTCCCTGCTGCCCGCCGGCGTGCGGCCGGCGGCGCCGCTGGTCTTCGCGGCGAATGTGGGCGAGGAGGGCGTGGGCGACCTGCGCGGCATGAAGCACCTCTTCCGGGAGGGGTCG
>JBAIWU010000498.1:0-6472 GCA_037917155.1 Candidatus Eiseniibacteriota bacterium | reverse complement strand
CGACGCCGTGCAGCGCCACGGCGGTGCGCTGGCCGGCCTGCGCCTCGTCCACGGTGGCGCCGTGCACCTGCACGCGCCGCACGCGCACGTCGTGCCCGGCGGGCTGGAGCTGCATCGCGTCGCCGGTGCGGATGCGGCCGCGCCACAGCGTGCCGGTGACGACCGTGCCGAAGCCCTCGACCGTGAACACGCGGTCCACGGGCAGCCGCGCCGGCTCGTCGGCGGATCGCGCGGGCAGGTCGGCGAGCGCGCGGTCGATCGCCGCGAGAAGCTCGGCCTGGCCGTCCCCGGTCGTGGCGCTGAACTCGACGAGGGGCGCGTCGGCGAGTGCGGTCGGCGCGAGCAGCCCGCGCACGTCCTTCGCGACCATGGCGCACCACTCGGCGTCCACGAGGTCGCGCTTGGTCAGCACGACGACACCGCGCTTCACGCCCAGCAGCCGCACGATCGCGAGGTGCTCGCGCGTCTGCGGCATGACGCCTTCGTCGGCGGCGATGACGAGCAGCACGAGGTCGATCCCGCCCACGCCGGCGAGCATGTTCTTCACGAACCGCTCGTGGCCGGGCACGTCCACGAGTCCGACGCGCACCCCCGCGGGCGTCACGAGCGGCGCGAAGCCGAGGTCGATGCTGATGCCGCGCTTCTTCTCCTCGGGCAGCCGGTCCGTGTCGACGCCGGTCAGACGGCGCACGAGCGCGGTCTTGCCGTGGTCGATGTGGCCGGCGGTGCCGACGATGGCGAGACGCTGGGATGCCGACATGTCCCTCGCTGGGGCCCGGGTCGTGCGGATATGAACGCGGAACGCGCTGGCGCATTCTAGTGTGGGGATGGTGAACCGTCGATCCCGCGAACCGCCGCGCCCGGCGCGATGGCCGTGGCGCCGACCGGCCGTGTTCCCTATCCTGCCGCGGTCGCGTTCCCGTCCCCCCGGAGGCCGGCCATGCATCGACGCCCCATCGCGGTCGACGACTTCGTCGTCCCGGCCGCGTTCGCGCTGCTCAAGCTGGTGCTGCACGCCTTCGCGATCACGCACTGGGGCTACTTCCGCGACGAGCTCTACTACATCGCCTGCAGCAAGCACCTCGCGTGGGGCTACGTCGACCAGCCGCCCTTCTCGATCGCGCTGCTCGCGCTCGTCCGCGCGACGCTGGGCGAATCGCTCGTGGCCCTCCGGCTGCTGCCGGCGCTGGCGGGCGCGGCCACCGTGTTCTGGACCGGGCTCACCGTGCGCGAGCTGGGCGGCGGGCGCTGGGCACAGGGGCTCGCGTGCTTCGCGGCGCTGCTGCCGCCTGTGTGGCTGGCGGTCGATCACTACTACAGCATGAACGCGTTCGACACGTTCTTCTGGACGCTGTCGGCGTGGCTGCTGCTGCGGGCGCTCGAGGGCGGCCGGCCGGGCACGTGGATCGCGCTCGGCGTCGCGCTGGGGCTGGGCCTGCTCAACAAGGCGAGCGTGCTCTGGTTCATCGGCGGCGCGTTCCTCGGCATCCTGCTCACGCCGCGCCGCGATGCGCTTCGCACGCGCTGGCCCTGGCTCGCCGCCGCGATCGCGGCGCTCATCTTCCTGCCGCACGTGGCGTGGCAGGTGCGCACCGGCTGGCCGACGCTCGAGTTCATGCACAACGCCTCGGCGAACAAGATGGTGCGCACGGGCGTCTTGGAGTTCTGGCTGCAGCAGGCGGTCGTGATGAGCCCGGGCACGCTGCTGCTGTGGCCGCTGGGGCTCGTCGCGCTGCTGCGGCGCGGCCGGCACCGTGTGCTCGGGATCGCGTTCATCGCCGTGGCCGCGCTGCTCGTCGCGAGCGGCTCGAGCCGGCCGAACTACCTCGCGGTCGCGTACGTGCCGCTGCTCGCGGCGGGCGCGGCCGCGATCGAGCGCATCGCGTCGCGTCGCAGGCCGTGGCTCCGGCCCGCCGCGGTCGCGGGCGTGGCGCTGCTGGGCGTGCCGTTCGTGCCCCTCGGGCTGCCGCTCGGCTCGGTCGACTGGCACATCGCGTACGTTCGCGCGCTCCACCTGCAGTCGAAGCCGCAGGAGCACACGGCCGAGGGCGACCTGCCGCAGGTCTTCGCCGACATGTTCGGCTGGGAGGAGCTGGCGCAGCGCGTCGCGGCCGTGTACCGCGCGCTGCCGGACGCGGACCGAGCGCGGTGCGCGATCTTCGCGCGCAACTACGGCGAGGCCGGCGCGATCGACTTCTTCGGGCCCCGCTACGGCCTGCCGCCCGCGATCTCGAGCCACAACAACTACTGGCTGTGGGGCCCGCGCGGCGCGACGGGCGACGTGCTCATCATCGTGGGCGGCAACCGCGCCGACCGGCACGCGGACTTCGCGAGCGTCCTGCTCGCGGACTCGACCTCCTGCGTGCATTGCATGCCGTACGAGAACCACACGCCGATCTGGGTGTGCCGCGGCCTGAACAAGCCACTCGCGCAGCGCTGGCAGGAGATCCGCTTCTACAACTGACGGCGCCGGGGCGTTCGCGGGCCGGGGAGGACGGCGATGGGGGCAGGCGATGGCGCGCGCACGGGGTTCGAGCGCTACCTGCGGCTGCTCGGCGTGCCGGCGCGCCCGCCGGGGCTCGCGGCGCTGGCGGAGCTGACGTCGGCGCACCTCTCGCGCGTGCCGTTCGAGAACGTGTCCAAGCTGCTCCACCGCCGCGACCCCGCCATGCGCCTGCCGCCGCTCGAGCGCTGGCTCGACGGCATCGAGCGCCACCGCTTCGGCGGCACGTGCTACGCGAACAACTCGCGCCTCGGCGAGCTGCTCGCCCACCTGGGCTACGAGGTGCGACTGTGCGGCGCGGACATGTCGCGGCCGGACGTGCACGTGGTCAACGTGGTGCGGCTGGACGGCCGGGAGTACCTTGTGGACGTGGGCTACGGCGCGCCGTTCCACGCGCCCTTGGCGCTCGACGCGAACGCTCCGCAGGAGGTCGAGCTCGGCGCGGACCGCTACGTGCTGCACCCCCGCGACGATGCGGGCCGCTCGCGAATGGACCTGGTCCGCGACGGGCGCCTGCGCCACGGGTATTCCGTGAACCCCGCGCCGCGGTCCATCGGCGAGTTCGCGGGTGTCATCGAGGAGTCGTTCGCGGGCTCGGCGTCGTTCATGAACGCGCTCGTGATCGTGCGCCACGCCCCCGGGCGCTCGCTCGCGCTGCGCAACATGTCGCTGGTCGAGTCCGAGGGCCTCATGCACCGGCGTACGCTCGTCGCGACGCACGTCGACGAGCTGCCGGAGGTGGCCGAGACGCGGTTCGGCATGCCGAGAACGCTCGTGCGCCTGGCGCTCGTGGGCGTCGACCCGAGCCGCGACGTGTGGAGCTGACGCAGGAGGCCGTGCGGGCGCGCGGGCGCCGGCGCGAGGGAGGACAGGGGACATGAACGGACAGGCCACGCACGTCGTCTTCGGCGCGGGCCAGATCGGCGCGCCGCTCGCCGCGCGGCTGCGCGACCGCGGCCACCACGTGCGGCTCGTGCGCCGCGCGGGCGGCGGCCCGACGGGCGTCGAGGTGCGCACGGGCGACGCGGGCGATCCGGCCTTCGCCGCCGAGGCGGTCCGCGACGCGGACGTCGTCTACCACTGCATGAACCCGGCGTACGACGCGGCGCTGTGGGCGCGCGAGCTGCCGCGGCTCATGACCGCGCTGGTCGGCGCGGCCGGGCGCGAGGGCGCGCGCCTCGTGGTGCTCGACAACCTGTACATGCTCGGCGATCCGCACGGGAGGCCGATGGACGAGTCGACACCCGTCAACCCGTGCAGCCGCAAGGGCGAGATCCGCGCCCGCGTGGCCGGGCAGCTCTTCGAGGCGCACCGGCGCGGCGACGTGCGCGCGGTCTCGGGCCGCGCCTCCGACTTCTACGGACCCGGCGGCGGCGGCACGTACTTCGGCGACGCGTTCTGGCCGCGCGTGCTCGCGGGCAAGCGCGCGCAGGTGCTGAGCGATCCCGAGATCGCGCACACCTTCCACTACACGCTCGACGTCGCCGAGGGCCTGGCGACGCTCGGCGAGGCCCCCGACGACGCGTGCGGGAGCTGGTGGATGCTGCCCGCCGAGCCGGCCGAGACGAGCGGCGCGATGATCCGCCGGTTCGCGACCGCGCTCGGCCGCCCGATCGGAGTCGAGCGCGTGCCCGCGCTCGCGCTCGCCGCGATGGGCTGGTTCGTGCCGATGATCCGCGAGATCCGCGAGATGGCCTACCAGTTCGAGGCGCCGTTCCGCTGCGACGACCGGCGCTTCCGGGCGCGCTTCGCGCCCGCGACGACGCCGCTCGAGCAGGGCGCGGCGGCGACCGTGGCGTGGGCGCGGGGGGCGTACGGGAGCCGGTGACGTGCCCGGCGCGTGCGTTCCCCTGTATCCTCCCGCGTCCGGAGGAGCCCATGGCACGGCTGGAGGTCCACACGTTCGGCGGCGTGCTGCCCGTCGCGGCGGAGCGCCGTTGAGCGCGCCCGACGGGGGCGCGCGCTCCGTGCGCGTGTTCGCGCCCGCCACGGTCGCGAACCTGGGCGCGGGCTTCGATGTGCTGGGGCTCGCGCTCGAGGAGCCGGGCGACACGGTCGTCGCGCGTCGCGTGCCCGGGCGCGGCGTGCGCATCGCCGCCGTGCACGGCGACGGCGGGCGGCTGCCCGCCGACCCGGCGCGCAACACGGCGGGCATCGCCGCGGCGCGCACGCTCGAGCGCGCCGGGATCGAGGGCGGGATCGAGCTCGAGCTCCACAAGGGCCTGCCGCTGGGCTCCGGGCTCGGCAGCTCGGGCGCGAGCGCGGTGGCGGCAGCGTACGCGGTCAACCTGCTGCTGGGCTCGCCCCTGGCGAAGGCCGAGCTGATCGGGCCGTGCGTCGACGCCGAGGCGGCCGTCGCGGGCCGGCACGCGGACAACGTGGCGCCGGCGCTGCTGGGCGGGCTCGTGCTCGTGCGCTCGCTCGATCCGCCGGACGTCGTGCGCCTGCCGGTGCCCGAGGGGCTCGCAATCGCGGTCGTGACGCCCGTGCACGAGGTGGGCACGCGCGACGCGCGCGCGGCGCTGCCGGCGGACGTCACGCTCGCGCAGATGGTGCGCGGCAGCGGCAACCTCGCCGCGTTCGTGAGCGCGTGCTTCACCGGCGACCTCGGCCTGCTCGCGCGCGCGATGGTGGACGAGGTCGTGACGCCGGCGCGCGCGCGCCTGATCCCCGGCTGCCGCGAGGTCATGGACGCCGCGCTCGCGGCCGGCGCGCTCGGCAGCTCGATCAGCGGCTCGGGCCCGAGCATGTTCGCGCTCTGCCGCTCGGCGCGCGGCGCCGCAGCGGCCGCGGACGCGATGCGCGCCGCGTTCGCCCGCGCGGGGCTCGCGTCCACGGCGGTGCTCTCCCCCGCCGACTGCCCCGGGGTGCGCGAGCGATGAGCGCGACCCCGGCCTGGACGCTGCGCTGCGCGGACTGCCGCCGCGCGTATGACGGGCTCGCGGTCCGGCACCGCTGCGACTGCGGCGGCACGCTGGACGTGGCGCACGCGTTCGAGGGCGGCGCGCCGCCGGTCGCGCTCGCGACGCTCGATCGGCGCCGCGGCTCGTTCGCGCCCGAGGACCGCTCGGGGGTGTGGCGCTTCCGCGAGCTCGTGCTGCCGGTCGATCCCGCGCGCATCGCCACGCGGCCCGAGGGCAACACGAACCTGTACGAGTCCTCGAGCCTCGGCGAGTGGACGGGGCTCGGCGCGCCGCTGGCGCTCAAGCACGAGGGCGAGAACCCGACCGGCTCGTTCAAGGACCGCGGCATGACGGTGGCCGTGACCGTGGCGCGCCTGCTCGGCATGTCGGGCGTGGCGTGCGCGTCCACGGGCAACACGTCCGCGAGCATGGCGGCCTACGCGGCGCCGCTCGGGATGCGGGCGTACGTGTTCATCCCCGAAGGGCGCATCGCCTACGGCAAGCTCGGCCAGTCGCTCGCGTACGGCGCGCGGACGATCCAGGTGCGGGGCAACTTCGACGCGGCGATGGAGCTGGTCGAGCGCGTGTGCGCCGAGCGCGGGACGTACCTCGTCAACTCGCTCAACCCGTTCCGCATCGAGGGCCAGAAGTCGATCGCGTTCGAGCTGCTGCAGGACCTGCGCTGGCGCGTGCCCGACTGGATCGTCCTGCCGGGCGGCAACCTCGGCAACAGCTCCGCCGTGTGCAAAGGCCTCGTCGAGCTGCGTTCACTGGGGCTGATCGACCGCCTGCCACGCATCGCCGTCGTGCAGGCGGCGGGCGCGAACCCGCTCTACACGGCGTGGACCACGGGGGCGCCGCTGGCGCCGCTGGCCGAGCCGCACACGATCGCCACGGCGATCCGCATCGGCCGGCCCGTGTCGTGGCGGAAGTGCCTGCGCGGGCTGGCCGCGACGGACGGCGTCGTCGAGCAGGTGAGCGACCAGGAGATCCTCGACGCCAAGTCGCGCGTCGACGCGGCCGGGATCGGTGCCGAGCCGGCCTCGTGCGCCGCCGTGGCCGGCCT
>JBAIWU010000497.1:0-11776 GCA_037917155.1 Candidatus Eiseniibacteriota bacterium | reverse complement strand
CGCGCGCGGACCTCGAGCGCCGGCTGCTCGAGACGGGCTTCGCCGCGGCCGCCGTGCGCGAGGCGCTCGAGCGTCTGGCCCGGGTCGGGCTCGTCGACGACGCCGAGTTCGCGCGCGCGTTCCTCGCCGGCCGCTGGGGCCGGCGGCCCGCGGGCTGGCGGCAGCTCCAGCAGCAGCTGCGCGCGAAGGGCGTGAGCGACGAGGACGTGCGCGCCGCGCGGGCGCGCATCGAGGAGCGCGAGGGCGACGTGGACGAGCTCGCGACCGCACGCAAGCTGGCGGCGCAGGCGGCGCGCCGGTACGCCGCGCTCGAGCCGCGCGTGCGCCAGCAGCGGCTCTACGCCCTGCTCGCCCGGCGCGGCTTCGACGGCGAAACGATCCGCCGCGCGCTCGCGCTCCGCGACGACGAGGCCGGCGGGTAGCGCCGCGGCCACGGCCGTCACACGCGCGGACACCGCGGCGGCGCCCACGGCGTCGGCGCCCGCGCGCGTGGGCGCGTTCGCCCCCTCGCCGCGCGGCGGGCGTTTCGATTAGGCTTCGCGCGGGAGGACGCGCCATGACCACGGATCCCATCCAGCGGCTGCTCGACGAGCACGCCGAGCTGATGAGCCGGTTCGAGCCGCTCCGCCACGCGGTGCAGCGGCTCGGCGAACAGGGCGAGCCCGCGCTCGCCGAGGTGCTGCCCGAGCTTCGCGAGGCGAGCCGGGTGATGAGCTCCGACCTGCTGGCGCACGCGCGTCGCGAGGACGAGGTGCTGTTCACGGCGGTCGAGCAGGCGTTCGGCGGCGCGTTCGGCCCCACGATGGTCATGCGCCAGGAGCACCGGGACATCCACGGCAACGTGGACCTGTTCCGCGCGACGCTGCACGAGCTCAACGACGTCGAGCACCCGGCGATCACGCGCGGGGCGGCGAAGCTCGAGGCGCAGCTGGGCGCGGGCGCGCCGGCGCAGGCGCTGCGCGAGACGGGCGCCGAGCTGCTCGCGATGCTCGACGCGCACTTCGGCAAGGAGGAGGACATCCTCTTCCCGATCGCGCGCCAGGCGCTCTCGCGCGAGGCGCTGCACGAGGTGGCGCGACGCATGGACGCGCTCGACGCGGGCTGAGCGGCGCATGCTCTACATGGTCATCGAGCACTACCGCGGCGGCGACCCGGCGCCGGTGTACGCGCGCTTTCGCGAGCGCGGGCGGCTCGCGCCCGACGGCCTGCGCTACGTCGCGAGCTGGGTGGACGCCGGCCTGGGCCGCTGCTGGCAGGTGATGGAGACCGACGACCGCGCGCTGCTCGACGCGTGGATCGCGCGCTGGTCCGACCTCGTCGAGTTCGAGGTGCACGAGGCGCTCACGAGCGAGCAGGCCGCATCTCGCGTGCGGGACGGGGCGTGAGCGGGCCCGGCGCGCCGCGCGTGCGGCCGGCGACCGCGGCCGACGCGGACGCGATCGCGCGCCACCGCGTGGCGCTCTTCCGGCACGTGCGGCCCGCGCAGCGGCGCGCCGAGGCCGACGCGCTCCTCGAGCCGTCGCGCGACGCGGTGCGCGAGGCGCTCGCGGCGGGCACGAGCCTCGCGTGGGTCGCCGACGAGCCCGAGCCCGCGGGCTCGCTCGTCATGCACCTCGTGCGGCGGCTGCCCTCGCCGACCAGCCCGAACGGCCGCGAGGGCTACGTCGTGCACGTCTACGTGGACGAGGCGCGCCGGGACGCCGGGCTCGGCGCGGCGCTGCTCGCGGCCGCGGAAGCGGGGGGCCGCGCGCTCGGGCTGTCGCGCATCCGGCTGCACGCGGTGGACAGGGCGCTGCCGTTCTACCGCCGCGCCGGCTACCGGCCGCGCACGAACGACCTCGAGCGCATCCTCGGCTGACGCGCCCGGGGTCCTCGCGCCGGGGCTGCGCCGGACGCGGTGCGGGGCCGGCGGCGCTGACGCCCCGTGCGGTTTCCGGTATCCTGCCGCGGTCTGCAACCTGCACATCACCGGCCGGGACGCGCCGCGGGCGCGGCCCCGGCCTGTACCTGCCCGGGAGACCGGATGCCGAACACCACGCTCCAGACCGGCGCGGCGCTGCGCCGCGCGTTCCTCGATTACTTCGTGCAGCGCGGGCACACCGAGGTGCCCTCGTCGCCGCTGGTGCCGCACGGCGATCCCACGCTCATGTTCACGACCGCGGGGATGGTGCAGTTCAAGCCGTACTACTCCGCCGCCGGCGACGTGCCCTACACGCGCGCGACCTCCGTGCAGAAGTGCCTGCGCCTGACCGACCTCGACAACGTCGGGCTGACGCCGCGCCACGACACGTTCTTCGAGATGCTGGGCAACTTCTCGTTCGGGCCGAAGGCGAAGGGCGCCTACTTCAAGCAGGAGGCGACCGCGTTCGCGTGGGAGTTCGTGACGAAGGTGCTCGGGCTGCCCGCGGAGCGGCTGTACGTGTCGATCTTCGGCGGCGAGCCGGGCGTGCCCCGCGACGACGAGGCGGCGGCGCTGTGGACGAAGCTCGGCGTGCCCGCCTCGCACATCGTGGCGCTGGGGCGGAAGGACAACTTCTGGGGGCCGGCGGGCGGCGCGGGCGCCTGTGGCCCGTGCAGCGAGATCTACTTCGACCTCGGCGAGGCGCGCCCCGACTACCTGCCCGCGGGGGCGTTCTGGGGCGAGACGCCGGGCGACGACGGCGACCGCTACATGGAGTTCTGGAACCTCGTCTTCCCGCAGTTCGACGCCGGCGCCGACGGCGAGCTCTCGCCGCTCGCGAACCCGGGCATCGACACCGGCATGGGCATCGAGCGGCTCGCGCTCATCCTGCAGGGAAGGAGCACGATCTTCGAGACGGACCTCTTCGCGCCCATGGTCGAGAGCGTGCTCTCGCACGCGAAGCACCCGGCCGACCCGAAGGCGGCGCTGCGGGACGCGCGCATCGTGGCCGACCACGTGCGCGCGCTCACGTTCGCGATCGCCGAGGGCGCCCTGCCCGGCAACGAGGGCGCCGGCTACGTGCTGCGGCGGCTGCTGCGGCGCGCGGTGACGCGCGGCCGCTCGCGCCAGGGCCTGGCGCTGCACGAGGCGTTCCTGCCGCAGGTGGCCGAGCGCGCGATCGCGCAGTTCGGCGGCCACTACGGCGAGCTCGTGACGCACCGCGAGCGCATCCTGCACGTGCTCGAGCACGAGGAGACGGGCTTCGGCCAGACGTACGAGGCCGGCATGGCGCGGCTCGAGGAGCTGCTCGCGCGCGGCGGCCGCAGCATCGCCGGCGCCGATGCGTTCACGCTGCACGACACGTACGGCTTCCCGATCGAGCTGACCGAGGAGATCGCGGCGGACCGCGGCGTGCGCGTCGACCGCGACGGCTTCGAACAGGCGATGGAGGAGCAGCGCGCGCGGGCCCGCGCGGCGAGCAAGTTCGCGAAGGAGACCGCGGGCGAGCACGCCGAGTGGAACGTGCTCGCCCCGGGCGCGGGCTCGGCGTTCACCGGCTACGAGCGCCTCGAGGAGCGGGGCGTGCGCGTCCTGCGCTGGCGCGAGCGCGGCGAGGATCTCGAGGCCGTGCTCGACCGCACGCCGTTCTACGCCGAGTCGGGCGGCCAGGTGGCCGACCGCGGCACGCTCGAGGGCGACGGCGTCGCCGCGGCCGTGACGCACGTCCACAAGGAAGGCGAGGCGATCGTGCACCGGCTGCGCGTGCCCGCCGGCGGGCGCGAGGCCCTGGTGCGCGCCGGCGACGGGCTCGTCGCCCGCGTCGACCCGGCGCACCGCGCGCCCACGCAGCGCCACCACACGGCGACCCACCTGCTGCACGCGGCGCTGCGCACGGTGCTCGGCGCGCACGTCCACCAGGCCGGCTCGCTCGTCGCGCCGGATCGGCTGCGGTTCGACTACACGCACTTCGAGGCGCCGGGCGAGGCGCAGCTCGCGACGATCGAGGGCCGGGTCAACGACTGGGTGCTCGCGAACCGCGACGTCGGCTGGAAGGTGCTGCCGCTCGACGAGGCGAAGGCCATGGGCGCGATGGCGCTGTTCGGCGAGAAGTACGGCGCCGAGGTGCGCATGGTGACGGTGGACGGCGTCGAGGCCGCGGGCATCGAGCCCAGCCGCGAGCTCTGCGGCGGCACGCACGTGGCCCGCACGGGCGAGATCGGCGCGTTCACGCTGGTCGCCGAGTCGGCGATCGCGAGCGGCGTGCGCCGCGTCGAGGCGCTGTGCGGCACCGAGGCGCTCGCGTGGCTGCGCGAGCGCAGCGCGCTGCTGGAGCAGGCCGAGCGCGCGCTGCAGGCCGCGCCCGCGCAGGTCCCGGCGCAGATCGAGAAGCTCAAGGCCGAGGTCGCCGCGCTCAAGAAGGCGCAGGCCGAGCAGAGCAAACAGGGGCTCGAGGCCGAGTTCGCGAAGCTCGCCACCGGCGCGACGGACGCGCCGGGCGGGCGCTGGGTCGTGGCCGAGCTGGCCTCGGGCGCGGACACGAACGCCGCGCGCGAGGCGGCCGACCGCCTCCGCGGCGCGCTCAAGAGCGGCGCGGCCGTGCTCGCGATCCAGAACGAGGGCAAGCTCACGTTCCTCGCCGCGGTGACGGACGACCTCGTGGCGGCGAGGCGGCTGAGCGCGTCCGACCTCGTCAAGAAGGTCGCGCAGGTCACGGGCGGCTCGGGGGGCGGCAAGCCGCACCTCGCGCTCGCCGGCGGCAAGGACGCGGGCAAGCTCGGCGCGGCGCTCGACGAGGCGCGGCGGCTGCTCGCCGAGGCGCTGGGAGGCTGACCCGTGGGCGTCGTGGAGCTGATCTTCCTGGTCCTGCTCGGCGCGTTCATCGTCGGGGGGTTCCTCGTGTTCCTGAGGAGGTTGGAGTGAAGGCACTCGTCCTGGCCGGCGGGCGCGGCACGCGCCTGCGCCCGATCACGCACACGCGCGCCAAGCAGCTCGTGCCCGTGGCGAACAAGCCCGTGCTCGAGTACGGGCTCGAGTCCATCGCGGCGGCGGGCATCCGCGACGTGGGCATCATCGTGAGCGACCCGCGCGAGATGCTGCAGCCCGACCACCGCACGGGCGAGCTCGTGACCGTGCTCGTGAACTCGCAGGCCGAGATCCGCGCCGCCGTGGGCGACGGCTCGGCGTACGGGCTGAAGGTGACGTACATCGAGCAGGAGGCGCCGCTGGGGCTGGCGCATGCGGTCAAGATCGCCGAGGACTTCATGGCCGGCGACTCGTTCGTCATGTACCTCGGCGACAACCTCATCAAGGACGGCATCACGCCGTTCGTCCGCGAGTTCGAGCGCGAGAAGCCCGACGCGCAGATCCTGCTCGCGCAGGTGTCGCGCCCGTGGGAGTTCGGCGTCGCCGAGCTGGAGGGCGAGCGCGTCGTGCGGCTGGAGGAGAAGCCGCAGAAGCCGCGCAGCGACCTCGCGCTCGTCGGGGTCTACCTGTTCACCTCGACCATCTTCGACGCCGTGCGCGCGATCAAGCCCTCGGCCCGGGGCGAGCTGGAGATCACCGACGCGATCCAGCACCTGATCAGCAGCGGGCGCAACGTGCGCTCGCACGTGATCCGCGGCTGGTGGAAGGACACGGGCCGCGTCGAGGACCTGCTCGAGGCCAACCGCATCGTGCTCGCCGACCTGCAGACGCGCATCGAGGGCACGGTGGACGCCGATACGGTCATCGAGGGCGCGGTCCACGTCGGCCGCGGCACGGTCGTCGAGCGCTCGCACCTGCGCGGGCCGCTGGTGATCGGCGCCGACGCGCACGTCGCCGACTCGTACGTCGGCCCGTTCAGCGCCATCGCCGACGGCGTGCGCCTGTCCGAGTGCGAGATCGAGCACTCCATCGTGCTCGACCGCAGCCGCATCCACGACATTCCCGGCCGCATCGAGTCGAGCCTGATCGGCTGCGACGTGGTGGTGACCTCCACCGACGTCCGCCCGAGCGCGCACCGCCTGATGCTCGGCGACTCGAGCCGCGTGGAGCTGACTTGAGGGTGATGGTCACCGGCGCGGGCGGCATGCTCGCGCACGCCGTGAGCGCGTCGCTCTCCGGCGCGGGCGACCGCACGCTCGGCGTGTTCCTCGACGACGCCGAGGCGGCCGCCGGGCGCGGACGCTTCGACGAGTCGCTCGTGCACGAGTTCGGCCGGGCGTCCGACGCGCCGGCGCGCCTCGAGGGCCTCGCCCGCGCCGCGGAGGCGTTCCGGCCGGACTGGGTCCTCCACCTCGCCGCGTGGACCGACGTCGACGGCTGCGAGGCCGACCCCGGCCGCGCCGCGCGCGTCAACGCCGAGGGCTGTCGCGAGGCTGCCCGCGTCGCCGGGCGCTGCGGCGCGCGGCTGATGGCGATCTCCACCGACTACGTCTTCGATGGCGCGGGCGGGCTCCCGTACCTCGAGGACGACGCGGTCGCGCCGGCGTCCGCCTACGGGCGCTCCAAGCTCGCGGGCGAGGCGTTCGTCCGCGAGGCGGACGCGCGGCACCTCGTGGTGCGCACCGCGTGGCTGTTCGGGCCGCATGGACGCAACTTCGTCGACACGATCCGCGCGCGGCTCGAGCAGGGCCAGCCGGTGCGCGTCGTCGACGACCAGCGCGGCTGTCCGACGCTCACGACCGACCTCGCGGGCGCGCTGCGATCCCTCGCCGGGAGCGACGCGCGCGGGGTCGTGCACGTCGTGAACGCGGGCGACGCCACGTGGTGCGAGCTGGCCCGCGAGGTCGCGCGCCACCTCGGGCGCGAGGCGCTCGTGACCCCGATCACCACGGAGGAGCTGGGCCGGCCCGCGCCGCGGCCGCGCTACTCCGTGCTCGACACGTCGCGCTACGCGTCCATCGCGGGGCAGCCGCTTCCGCACTGGCGCGATGCGCTCCGGCGCCACCTGGCGGGACCACCCACGACCTGATCAAGGAGGACGCGATGGCGAAGCGACGGACGGTGAGCGGGCCCCTCGAGCGCCAGGCCGCGGCCGCGCTGGCGGAGTCCGCCCGCCACATGGCGCGGCTCTCGACGCGCAACGCCGCGGCGGTCGCGGCGGCGGCCGAGGCGCTCGTCGGCTGCTTCGAGAACGGCGGCACGGTGTACTTCTGCGGCAACGGCGGCAGCGCGGCGGACGCGCAGCACCTCGCCGCGGAGTTCGCGGGCCGCTACATGGTCGAGCGCCCGGGGCTGCCCGCGATCGCGCTCACGACGAACAGCTCGGCGGTCACGGCGATCGGCAACGACTACGGCTACGAGCACGTCTTCGCGCGCCAGCTCGAGGGGCTCGGCGCGCCGGGCGACGTGCTCGTCGCGATCACGACGAGCGGGCGCTCGGAGAGCATCCGTCGCGCCGTGCGGGCCGCCCACCGGCTCGGCATGACCGTGATCGGCATGACCGGCGCGCGCGGCGGCGAGTTCGCGGCGCTGTGCGACATCGCACTCGTCTCGCCGCACGCGCTGACGCCGAACATCCAGGAGGGACACATCGCCATGGGCCACGCCTTCTGCTTGATCGTCGAGCGCACGCTGTTCCCGCCCGCGCGCGCCCCGAAGCCGGCGGCGCCCGGGGCGGGCCGCGCCGCCCGGGGGCGCAGGCGGTGATGCTCGCGCTCCTCGAGTCGCTCCGCCCGAAGCAGTGGACCAAGAACCTGCTGCTCTTCGTCGGCGCGGTGTTCTCGCAGCACGTGGCCGAGCCCACGGTGCAGATCCGGGCGGTCGCCGGCTTCCTCGCGTTCTCGCTGCTCTCGGGCTCGGTCTACCTGCTCAACGACATCATGGACGTGGAATCGGACCGCAGGCACCCGCGCAAGTGCGGGCGCCCGATCGCCTCCGGGCGGCTGCCCGTGGAGGCGGCGTGGGTCGCGCTGCCGATGCTGTGGGGGGTGGTCGCCGTGCTGTCGGCGTGGCTGGGGCTGCCGTTCGCGATCGTGGCCGGGCTCTACCTCGCGACCAACGCGGCGTACAGCTTCCACCTCAAGAACCACGTGATCCTCGACGTGTTCATCATCGCGACCGGGTTCGTGCTGCGTGCCATCGCCGGCGTGCTGCTCGTGCGCCGCGTCGACCCCGACGTGCTCATGTCGCCGTGGCTGCTCGTGTGCACGTTCTTCGGGGCCCTGTTCCTGAGCGTCAGCAAGCGGCGCCGGGAGATGATGAACGCCGGCGCCGGCGCGGTCGGCCAGCGCGCGGTGCTGCAGCGCTACACGACCGACCTGCTCGAGGTGATGCTCACGGTGTCGGCGGCGTGCACGCTGCTCGCGTACGCGCTCTACACGATCTGGCCGGGCACCGTGGCGAAGTTCCACACCGAGGCGCTGCTCTACACGGTGCCGTTCGTGGCCTACGGGGTGTTCCGCTACCTCTACCTCGTGCGCGTGTCGGAGACGACCGAGGATCCCTCGATCGTGCTGCTCACGGACCGCCCGATCCAGGCCGCGGTGGGGCTCTACCTCGCGAGCGTGGTGTGGATCCTGTACTTCGCCCGCTGAGGCGCGGCGCCCGGCGCGTCGAGGTGAGCGCGCGCGCCAAGCTGAACCTCGGGCTCGTCGTCGGCCCGCCGCGGCCGGACGGCTTCCACGACCTGGTCACGGTGTTCCAGTCCGTCTCGCTCGCCGACACGCTGCTCGCCGCACGGACCGCGCGGGGCTTCTCCCTGGATGTGCGGCACGCGTCCCCGGCGCTGCGCGGCGCGCCCTCGGCGGCGGCCCGGGACCTGGTGCCCGCCGGGGCGGGCAACCTCGTCCTGCGTGCGGCGCGGCTGGCGCACGCGCGGCTGGGACTGCCGGGCGGGGCGCGATTCCGGCTCCTCAAGCGCATCCCGGCGCAGGCGGGCATGGGGGGCGGCAGCGCCGACGCGGCCGCGGCGATCGCCGCGGTGCTCGTGCTCCACGGGGTCCGCCTCGGCCGGCGGGAGCGCATCGCGCTGGCCGCCGAGCTCGGCTCGGACGTGCCGTTCGCGATCACGGGCGGTACCGCCCTCGGCCTCGGCCGCGGCGAGCGGTTGAGACCGCTCCGGCTGGCCCGGCCGCTGCGGTTTCTTGTCGCGGTACCGCGTTGGAGGGTGTCGACCGCAGAGGCGTTTCGTCATCTTGACAAAGGCAAATATGGCTTGACACGCTGGGGGCCCACCCTAAGATTGGCGGCAAGCCTTGGGCGGAACCGAGTTACGGCATCTTTCGCCGCCCGGCTCGGGAATTCGTTTGAACGGGTTCTGGGTCGCCACGAGGGCGATTTCGAATCGCTGCGCACACGCATGCGCGCCGCGGGAATCCTCCAGCCGCACTTGACCGGGAGTGGCTCGGGGGTGTTCGGGGTCGTGCCCGAGGGCGTTCCGGCCCGTGAAGTTGTGGGCCGTTTCACGGGGGATGAGCGGCTGTACGTGGTACGCACCCTGGGAAGGGGCTTGCGGCTTCGAACTCAGCCGTGACCCGGAGGGAGCGAGGAGGGCAGGAGGTCCGGGATCACGCCCGCATCGCATCGCGCTCAAGAGGAGCGCTTCGAGACGAGCCAGCTACCCTCATGGATGGCTCCGAGGTAGATCTTCATGATCGAGATCACCGAGGTCAGGGTTTCGCTGCGGAACGATGAGAAGCTGAAGGCCTTCGTCAGCGTCACGCTGAACGACTCCTTCGTGGTGCGAGGGCTGAAGATCATCAAGGGCAACTCCGGTCTCTTCGTCGCGATGCCGAGCCGGAAGCGCCCCGATGGCCAGCATCAGGACCTCGCACACCCGATCAACGACGTCACGCGCAAGTACCTGACCGACAAAGTGATGCACGAGTACGAGCGCGAGCTGACGAACCCCTCGGCGCCGGCGATGGCCGTGCACGAGCACGAGGAAGAGCCCTCCCGCTGACCCGTCGCGTGTGGCAGCCGACCCGTGGCGCCTGCCCCCCGCGGGCCCCGTGTCGGCCGTACCCCTCGGTCGCGCAGCCGCTTCCGGCGCATCGCGGCGGTTGACGCGCGGCCCGGCCCCCGCGTATGCTGCACCCCGCTTTTCTCCATCCGGCAGTTTCTCCGGGCCAATAGCCAGCACCCCGGGAGGCCTCCAGGCCGATCGGACCGTAACGGAAATCCCGTTCTGTTGGTGGGGCGTGGCCAAGCGGTAAGGCACGAGACTTTGGATCTCGCATTCGGAGGTTCGAATCCTCCCGCCCCAGCCATCTTCGCGGGCGCCGAGGACTCGCTTCGCGTGTGAGGTGATTCGCGGGAGCCGGCGCGAGGCGCCGGCGCCCACGGCGTCGTGTGTCGCCGCACCCGGTGCGGACGCGTCCGCGTCGGGTCGCCGGAGGCGGGCGAACTGAACGGGAGGTTCACGCTTTGGATCCGTGTCGCGTCTTCGCGGGCAACGCCAGCCGCAAGCTGGCCACCTCGATCTGCGAGAAGCTCCGGGTGCCGCTCGGCGACGCCGAGGTGAGCGCGTTCGAGGACGGCGAGGTCTCGGTCCGCTTCAACGAGAACATCCGCGGCAGCGACGTGTTCATCGTCCAGTCGACGAACGCCCCCGCGGATCACCTCATGGAGCTGCTCGTGATGCTGGACGCGGCCAAGCGCGCCTCCGCGCGCCGCGTCACCGCGGTGGTGCCCTACTTCGGCTATGCGCGCCAGGACCGCAAGGACCAGCCGCGCGCGCCCATCACCGCGAAGCTGGTCGCGAACGTGATCACGGTCGCGGGCGCGGACCGGGCGCTGACCATGGACCTGCACAGCGCGCAGATCCAGGGCTTCTTCGACATTCCGCTCGACCACCTCTACGCCGCCCCGGTGCTCATCGAGCACTTCATCAAGGCGGCGATCCCGAACCTCGTCGTGGTCGCGCCCGACATCGGCAGCGTCAAGATGGCGCGCGCCTACGCGAAGCGCCTCGGCGCCGACCTCGCGCTCGTCGACAAGCGCCGGCCCAAGGCCGATTCGGTCGAGATCATGAACGTGATCGGCGACGTCGAGGGCAAGAACGTGGTCATGTTCGACGACGTCGTCACGACCGCACGCACGCTCTGCCAGGCCGCGGCCGCCATGCGCCGGCACGGCGCACTCGAGGTCTACGCCGGCGTCACGCACGGCGTGTTCTGCCCGGGCGCGTTCGAGCGCCTGGCGGAATCGCCCATCAAGGAGATCGTGGTCACCGACACGCTCAACCACGCCGACGGCTCGCTGCCGGCCAAGGTGCGCGAGTTGTCGGTGGCGGGCCTGCTGGCCGAGGCCGTGCAGCGCATCCACGAGGAACGCTCGCTCAGTTCGCTGTTCGTCTGATCGCGCGCCGCGCGCGCGCTCGCGCTTTCGATTCGAAGCGTCCGGGCCCCGCCCGGGCAGGGAGTCAAGGGAGGAGGAACACATGTCGTCGGTGATCCAGATCAACGGCACGCGCCGGGACAAGCTCGGCAAGGGCGGCGCCCGCAAGGCGCGCGCGGCCGGCCAGATCCCGGGCGTGCTCTACGGCCACGGCCAGGAGCCGGTGCCCGTCGCGGTCGGCACGCGCGACTTCCAGACGGCGCTCCGCTCGCACAAGGGCGGCAACGCGCTCGTGAGCCTGAAGCTCGACAACGGCGAGTTCACGGCGCTGGTGCGCGACGCGCAGTACGACCCGATGACGCACGCCATCCTGCACCTGGACTTCCAGCACGTCTCGCTCACCGAGACGATCGAGGTCGAGGTCGAGGTGCGTCCGACCGGCCTCGCCGCGGGCGTGAAGGACGGCGGCGGCATCCTCGAGATGATCGTGCGCACGCTCGACGTGCGCTGCCTGCCGACGGCGATCCCCGAGTCGATCCAGATCGACGTCTCGGCGCTCGAGATCGGCCAGTCGCTGCACGTGCGCGACATCCGGGTCGAGGGGATCGAGGTCCT
>JBAIWU010000496.1:0-37893 GCA_037917155.1 Candidatus Eiseniibacteriota bacterium | reverse complement strand
TGGACCCTCTCGCCTACTTCTTCGGCAACTTCGCGAGCAGCACCTCGACCGCCTTCTCGAGCTGCTGGTCGCGCCCGGCCGCCTCGAGCGCGGGATCCGGGACGACGAGGTAGTCGGGCTCGAGCTGCTTGTTCTCCATGATGTCGCCCGCGATGTCGTAGATCGCGACCTCGGGGATGCCGAAGATCAGGTCGCGGTCCTGCAGTCGCTCCCACCACACCGAGCTGCACGTGCCGGGGACGGGCATGCCGACGGTCTGGCCGATCCCGAGCTCGGTGTAGGCCATGGGGAAACAGTGGGCGTCGGAGTAGTTGCCCTCGTTCATCACTACGATGGACGGCTTGGTCCAGCGGTTCATCGGCTCGTCGCCCAGGTACTGCCCGCGCGGCACGCTGCGCATGAAGACACGTCCGCTCAGGAACTCGGTGAGCGCCTCGTCGAGGTTGCCGCCTCCGTTGAACCGCGTGTCGAGGACGATCGCCTCCTTCTCGGTGTCGCGGCCGAAGATGTCCTGGAAGATCTCGCGATAGGGGCCGTCGCTCATGCCGCGGATGTGCGAGTAGCCGAGGCGGCCGCCCGAGAGCTTCACGACCTCGTCGTGGTTGGCGCGCGCCCAGCGCCGGTACAGGAGCTGGGACTGATCGCCCCACGAGATCGGCTTCACCGTCTCGTCCCAGCGGGTGTTCGTGCGCGGGTCCAGCAGCGACAGGCGCACCGGAGTGCCGGCCTTGCGATTGAGCAGCCGGTACCAGTTGTCGCCGGCGGCGATCGTGGTGCCGTCGATCGCCGCGATCACGGTGCCCGCCTTGATCCGCGTCGCCGACTTCTGCAGCGGTCCGCCCTCGATCACCTCGAGGATGCCGATTCCCGGCCCGGTGTGCTTCGGATCGGGGAAGAAGCCGAGCGCCGCGGTGTCGTCGCCGTCGGTGCGGGTCGGCCGGTACCGGCAGCCGGTATGCGAGGCGTTCAACTCGCCCTGCATCTCCGAGCACAGCTCGGCGAAGTCGCGGTCGTTGCCGATGTACGGAAGGAAGCGCGCGTACTCGGTCTTGAGCGCCTGCCAGTCCACGCCGTGCATCTTCACGTCGAGGAACTTCTTCAGGGTCTGGCGCCAGATGTGCTCGAACATGTAGGCGCGCTCCTGGGCCTGGTCGAGGTCCATCTTCGCCGACAGGCCGACGGCGGTCTCCTTCTCGGAGTCCAGATCCACCACCGACAGCCGGCCGTCGTGGAGCACGAACGCCTTCTTGCCCTTGGCGCCCAGCTGGAGGCTGGCGCCCTGGGCGCCGAACTTCGCGACGATCTTGATCTCCTTCTTGCGCGGCACGTACTTCCAGAGGTCGTAGCCCTTGTCGTAGCGCGCGAGGAAGTAGAGGTTTTCGCCGTCGTCCGAGAGCGCCGCGTCGGCGAGCTCGGACGAGCTGAACGACAGGCGCGCGACGCGGTCCTCGATGCGCTCGAAGTCCATCGCGACCGGCTCGGCCAGCTTCGGCGCTTCCTTCTCGGTCCCGGCGGCCTTGTCCTTCGCCGCGCCCTTCTCCTTGTCCTTCTCCTTTGCGGTGAGCTGGTCGTAGGCCGCCTGGTCGAGCTGGTAGCGGTCCCAGGCCGCGTGCGTGAGGAAGGCGGCGTACACGTCGGCCTCGCGCCCCTCGCCCGACTGCGTGCGCAGGCCCTGGCGGTCGCTCCGCCAGTAGAGCACCTCGCCCTTGCGCGACCAGCGCGGCCTCTCGTCCTCGTACCCGCTCTGGGAGATGTTGACGACCTTTTGGTCACCCGAGGCCGAAACGACGCCGACCTCGCTCGACCAGCGTCCCGGGCTGAGGAACTGCACGGCCAGCCAGCGACCGTCCGGCGACCATTCGTAGGCCTGGTCGCCGTCGGCGTAGGAGTAGTTCTTGTCTCCGGGGAGCACGACGCGCGACTGGCCCGTCTTCAGGTTCAGGATCTTGAGCGTCGTGCGGTCCTCGAGGTACGCGATCTCGCTGCCGTCCGGCGAGAAGCTCGGCTGGAAATCCTCGGCCGCGCCCGCGACCACGGGCGTCTCCTTGAAGCCCGTCGCATTGAAGAAATTCGGCTCGTCCTTGTCCGTGAGGTCGGTGCGGAAGATCTTCCAGCTCTGCCCGCGCTCCGAGGCGTAGAGCAGGGTCCGGCCGTCCGGGGAGAAGCTCACCGAGCGCTCCTGCTCGGGCGTGTTCGTGATGCGCCGCGTGTCCCCGTGCTCGGTCGAGGTCACGAAGACCTCGCCGCGCGCGACGAAGGCGATCTCGCTGCCGTCGGGCGAGACGTCGAACTCGGTGATCTGCGACGAAACGTCCGTCGGCTTGACGACGCGGCCCACGTCGTCGGCGGTGGTGCTGATCGCCAGCCGCCGGCTCTCGGTGGCGCCGGCGCGCCGCACCCACAGCTCGCCGTCGTACGCGTAGCACAGGTCGCCCGAGCGCGAGGCGGACAGGAAGCGCACGGGGCTGCCCGCGTGCGACGTCACCTGGGTCGGATGCGCGGGATCGGAGAGCTTCATCGTCCAGACGTTGAACGTTCCGCTCTTCTCCGAGAGGTAGAAGATGGACTGCTCGTCCGGGCCCCACACGGGCTGGCGGTCGTCGTAGCCGTACGCCGTGAGCCGGGTGAACCTGTTGGCGGGGACGTCCTCGATCCAGACGTCCCGGGCGAACGAGGAGTGGTCGTGCTTGCGCCACTCCATCTCGTATCCGCGCTGGTCCGAGTAGAGGAGGCGCCTCATGTCGTGGTCGTAGACCGCGTAGAGCGCCGTCGTGGTGAGCACCTGCTCGGGCATGTGCCCCTGGAGGTCCACCTTGTAGAGTTCCGGGCGCGCCGCGGTCGGGAACTCCGAGTTGGTCGCCGCGTCGAGGATCGAGGCCGAGAACAGCACCGACTTGCCGTCGGGCGTGAAGCTCGAGGGAATCTCGTCCGCCGAGTGGTAGGTGAGCCGGGTCGCGCGCCCGCCCTCGGCGGGCATCACGTACACGTCGAGGTTGCCGTTCCGGTCCGACGCGAACGCGATCGTGCCGCCGTCCGGCGACCACACCGGCATCGAGTTGTAGGAATCGCCGACGGTGAGCGGCGTGGCCACGCCGCCCTCGGACGACACCTTCCAGAGGTTGCCACGGTACTCGAAGGCGATGGTCCTCCCGTCGGGCGAGATCGCAGGGTAGCGGAGCCACAGCGCGCGGTCGGCCGCCTGGGCGGAGTCGGTGGGAATCGGGAACAGGGCCAGGGCGGCCACGAGTCCGAGCCACGAAGCGGGCGCGATCGATCGATTCACGGGCGGTCTCCTGAAGGCAATGCGGGCGGACCTATCCAGCGGGGGCGAGCCGCCGGGTGTGGGCGCCGGGCAGCATCCGGGGAGACTACGGGATTCGGCCGGCGCGGGCGACCGGCCGCGCTGCCGGCTTGACCCGAGTTCGCGGACAGGTGACCGTCGCCTCGGAGTGCTCCGCGATCCCCACGGTCGATCGGGACAACGCCCGAACCAGCTCCACGAAACCGAACGGAGGACACGCATGGCCAGCGCCCGGCACACGCCCGCACTGAGCACCGAGCAGCACCGAGAGGCCCTCGCCGCCGCGAAGTCGGCGCCCAGGGCGCACGTTCCGCGACTGGTCACCAGTCACCACGTGCGCGCCCGCATGCACCGGGACAGGCCCATCGCGAAGTTCAACAACGCGGTCGCGCTCCTGGTCACCCGCAGCGTCGGCACGATGTGGGCGGCGTACCTGTTCCTGGCGATCAGCCTGGTATCGCTGCCCCAGGCACTGGGGGCGTTCCTCAAGGGCGATGCCGTGACGGGCGTCTCGTGGCTCAGCCAGTCGTTCCTGCAACTCGTGCTGCTGCCCATCATCATCGTGGGCCAGAACCTCATCTCCGCGAGCCAGGACGCGCGCGCCGAGGCCGATCACGAGACGCTGACCGCGCTCCACACGATCAACGTCCAGCAGCTGCAGCTGCTCGAGCAGCAGGAGAAGATCCTGGAGATGCTGAACACGAACCCCCGCTGAGGCTGGGGCGGGCGCATCGGCCCCCGGGCCTCGGGGACATCCGCCTCGCCCTCCCGGGCCGCGGGGAGCGGGCTCCGCAGTTTCCGCTTGCTCCACGTCCAGCTGGCCACCCAGAATTGATGATGTTCCACTGCTGCACCACGCCCCCACGGCGGCCCCGGAGATGTCGAACGCGCGGGCCCTGCCCGGACGTTCGGCTCGTGGTGCTCCGCTCACCGCGCCGCGGGACGGGGCTGGCAGGAGGACCCAAGCGGCCGCCCCGATGAAGACGCGGGTCACCCACACCGAGTGGAAACGCAGTCGGAGGCCCCATGTCGCGCCCAGGCGCCATTCGCTCCCGCATCGTCGCCCTGCTCGCCGCCGCGCTGACCGTCGCGATCGCCATCCCCGCCCGCGCCCAGTTCGGGAGCGACGCCTACACCCCGGTCACCGTGGCGCCGACCGGCTTCATGACCCAGTTCGGCGGCGCGGTCTCCGACGGCAGCGGGGGCATCTTGGTCACGTGGGTCGACACGCGGGCCGGCCTCTCGCACGTCTACGTCCAGCGCCTCACCGGCACGGGGGCCGTGTTCGCGGGTTGGCCTGCGGGCGGGCTGCAGGTGTGCGCCAATGCGGCCGGCGAGTACACGCCGACCTTGCTGGGCGACGGTGCGGGCGGCGCGTACGTGGCGTGGTCCGACGTGCGCGGCACGACCCGCGACATCTACCTCACCCGCGTGACGGGCGGCGCCACGTACGCGACGGGCTTCAACTCGAACGGGTTGCTCGTCTCGACCAGCGGCGTCTCCGCGATCAAGGACGAGTACTCGCCGACCATGACCCCCGACGGCGCGGGCGGCGCGTTCGTCGTCTGGACGCTGCAGTACGGCACCAGCGACCAGGACATCTACGGCGCACACGTCACTGCGGCCGGAGCGCTGGCGTGGTCGAACGGGCTCTACACGCCGGTGGGGATCCAGAACTTCCCGAAGGCCCTGCCGGACGGCAGCGGCGGCTTCTTCCTCGGCTGGTCCGACAACGACAACGGGAGCCTGCAGCACCAGAAGGTCGCGCGGTTCAACTCGAGTGGCGGGACCGTCTGGGGGCCGCTCTACATCGGCACGGGCTCGGGATTCAACCAGTACGGCTTCGATATCGCGCCCGACAACTCCGGCGGCGTGTACGCCGTTTGCGCCGACAACGGTCCCGTCTCGTACACCAACCTCAGCGGCAACCACTTCCTCGCCAACGGCACGAACGACCCGACCTGGGGCGGCTACAAGTTCCTCGTCCCCGAGCAGAACGTGAACCAGAGCGGACCCCTGGCGATGAACGACGGCAGCGGCGGCCTCTTCCTCGCATTCGATGACTTCCGCTACGGATCGCCGGACCTGTTCGCGCAGCGGTTCGGCCCTTACGCGCTGCCGTACGCGGGCTGGCCGGCGGGCGGCGTGGCCCTGGCGGTGGCGCCCGTGAACCAGTTGCCCGAGACCATGGTCTCCGACGGCACGGGCGGCGCGGTGATCGCGTTCCTGGATGACCGGCTCGGGCTGGACTACCTGCTCTACGCGGTGCGCGTGCTGGGCAACGGCAACATCGCGCCGGGCTGGGCGTACGGGGGGAATCCGGTCGACATGGGGGGCCTGATCGACTCCGGCTCCCAGGCGCCGGCGACGGTGGCCGACGGCAGCGCCGGGGCGTTGTTCGCCTGGGGCGACATGCGCGGGTCCACGCCGTGGTCCGGCTACGCGGGCATCTACGCGCAGAACCTGGACCAGTTCGGCGCGCTGGGCGACGCGCGCCCGCGCATCACCTCGATCGCCGACGTGCCGAACGACAATGGCGGGCAGGTCTCGCTGCAGTGGTCGGCCAGCTACCTCGACGCGGACCCTTCGCGCACGGTGACCCAGTACACGATCTGGCGCCGCGTTCCCGGTGGGGTGGCGGCGGCAGCCGCGCGCGCGGCGCTCGAGCGCGCGGACGTGCCGGGGTCCGGCCCGGCGGCTGCGCGGCCGGCCTGGCGCGCGACCCGCGACGGTGCGCAGGTGGTGTACTGGGGCTACGTCGCCACGCAGCAGGCTCTGATGCTTCCCGGCTACAGCGCCGTCGTGCCCACGACCTCGGACTCGATGAGCACCGGCAACCAGAAGACCTCGCTGATGGTCGTCGCCGAATCCGCGGGCGGGATGGAGTTCTGGCAGTCGGCGCCGGACTCAGGCTACTCGGTGGACAACCTGGCGCCCTATCCGCCGGCCCCGTTCGCCGGCACCTACAGCGGCGGCGTGGCGTCCCTGCACTGGGCCCCCGACGCGGTCCCCGATCTCGCGGGCTACCGATTGTATCGCAGCACCATCGCGTCCTTCGTGCCGGCACCCTCGAACCGGATCGCCACCCCGGCGGACACCGTGTACAGCGACGCGGCGGGCGCGCCGTACTACTACCGGCTCACCGCGGTGGACGTGCACGGCAACGAGAGCGCGAGCACGCTGCTGTTGCCGGCCGGCGCGCTGGCCGTGGACGGTTCGTCGCTGCCCCGTGAGCTGGCGCTGGCACCGCCGGCGCCGAATCCTGCGCGTGGGCCGACGACGCTGGGCTACGCCCTTCCGCGGGACGCCAGCGTGCGACTGACGCTCTACGACGTGAGCGGGCGACGGGTGCGGGGCCTGGTCGACGCCGCGCAGCCGGCGGGCGCGCACGAAGCCGCATGGAACCTCACCGACGACCGCGGGCACGCGGTGGGGGCGGGGCTCTACCTGGCGCGACTGGAGGTTGAGGGGCGTGTGCTCGTGCGGCGGGTCATGGTGCTGCACTAGGGCGCTCGGACGAACCGGCCTGCTCCCCGGCTGCGCGAGGAAGGCGTGCCGGAAGTGCGCCGCGAAACCTTGAGCCCGTCGGGGGCCGGAGGCCTACCCGCCGAACAGGGGATGAGGCTTCACGCTGAACGTCCCGTGGAACAGCAGGACCATGAGGACCACGTACGCGACGAGACCGACGACCAGCAGGCGCTGCGCTGACGAGGTCTTCTGGACGGCCTGCCGGTCCGTCACGGCACACGTCTCGCCGGGGCAGTACCGGGCCTGTTCGCGGTAGATGAGCGAGTAGGCCTTGCAGCCCAGGCAGATGCCGAAGGCCGACTCGAAGAAGAGGAAGACGAGGCAGACCAGGCAGAGGATTCCCGAGACCGGGCCGTAGGTGTTCATCACGTTGACGAGGACGAACATCGTGCCCGCGATCACCGCGCCGATGATCCACGCGAACCTCTTCTGCTCGGCGCCCACGTACTCGGGCACCTGGTTCCGCACGATGAGCCGTCCGAGGATCAACGACGGGGAATACCGGGGACTGACGACGACGCGGATGAGGATGTCGGGAAGGAAGATGGCGATCGAGTACTTCAGGAGCACGAAGTTGCCCTTGAGGGCGGCGGCCACGACGGCGACGAACATCATGAGGAACAGCAGTCCGGCCGCCGCGCGGATCTCGCGCTCGTTCAGCACCGGGATGCCGTAGCCCTCGACGTCCTCTCCGAACCCGACAATCCTGCTCATGCCGTGTTCCCTTCCGCCGGAAGCCTGCGTGACGGTCGGCGGCGGGCGCCGCGCGGCCGCTCCGACAGTAGGGCACAGGGCTCCCCGGCGGGAAGCCGTCTCTTGTTCCCGGCGACACCTCGAGGTGGACTAGTTCACGTCGGTCGCCTGCACGCGGCGGAGGATCTCCATGGCCCGGGTGGCGACCGGGCTCACCGCGATCGCCCGCTGGGCGCTTGCGCGCGCCTCCTCGCGGTCGCCGAGCACGGCGAAGGCGTAGGCCATGCCCGTCGGCCCCGTCGGCGAGCGCGGGAACGCCTCGGACTCCAGCCTGAAGATCTCGAGCCCGTCGAGCGGCCGGCCGCGGTCCGCGAGCTGGTAGCCCACGATGGCCAGGCGCAGTTCGCTCACCGGCGTCGGGTTGGCCGGGGCCGACCATTGCGCTCGGAAGTCCTTCACGACGGGCGCGACACCGCGGGCGAGGACCTCGCGCCAGAGCGAGTCCGCGGTCCGGTCGCGCAGCGTGTCCCGCGGCAGGGGGTGGCTCGCCTCGACCGCAAGCCGCAGGTCGACCTCGTCCGCGACGCTCGCCTTGCCCAGCTCGAGCAGGACATTCGACCGCGCCGGGCCGACGATGCCGTAGTCCTTGCGGTTCAGCACCGTGTGGCCCTCGAAGCCCGCCCAGTCCGAGCCGTACACGTTGCGGAGCCACCCGTTGAAGGTGAACGGGATCTCGACGTCGTGGGTGACGCCGTGCAGCGTCAGGCTGCCGCGCATGAGGTAGCCGTCGCCCTGTCGCACGATCTCGCGACTCGAGAACAGGGCCGTCGGATATTTCTCGACGTCGAACCAGTCCGCGCTCTTCAGGTCGCGGTCGCGGTGCTCGTTGAAGGTGCTGAGGCTGTTCGTGTGGATGACCACGGAGACGGACGATCGGGTGAGATCGGACGGATCGAGCGTGAGGGCCTCGCTGAAGTCGGTGAAGGCGCCCCGCACCTTGGAGATTCCCATCGAGCCGATCGAGAACTCGATCGGGGAATCGCCGACATCGGCCTGGAACATCTCCAGCCCCTGCAGCAGCGACTTCGCAGGCGGCGCGCTCTCGCGAACGGGGTGAGCGCCGGCGAGTGAGACGGCAGCGACGAGGGCGAGGAGGGGTGTGGCCGTGGTCATCGAGCGGAGGGGAACGAAAGACGTGCCCATGGCAGCCGACCTCCCAAGCGCTGGCGAAGGATCGATCGTACCGAGCCTAGAAGGCGGATCCGTGTTCGCCCACGGATTGTCCACCGGCCCGTGAATTCGCGCGACGAACGCCAGCCCGGCGCGGACCGGCGGCGGGCCGTCGAGCCGGGATCGGCCGTCCCCGTTGGCAGGGCGTCTCGTCGCCTTCGCATCGTGGAGCGAAGCCGGGTCCTCGTCCACGCGACGAATGCCCTGTCGGGCCGTGCCTGCCGGGCGTAGCCTTGTGAGCAAGGTCGCCAGCACCCCCACCGAGGGCGATCGTTCCACGCGTGTTCGTGACCGTGACCCGGTCCGGCACGCCGGACGGCTGCGCCCCATCGCGGCGCGCGGACGCGCGCCCAGAGGGGGGGCGAACGCAGCCGCACTCCTCGCCCCGCGGAGGTCCTGCCATGCGTCGCGCGACCTGCTGTCTCGTCGGTCTCACCCTCCTGATCTATGCGTCATCGGCGGCAGCGGAGAACGGCTCCGGTCTCCTGGTGCAATGGGGGGCGTCGGGCTCGGGGGCCGGACTGTTCGACGATCCCGAGGGCATCGCCGTGGACGGGAGCGGGAATGTTTACGTCGTGGACTGCCTCAACAATCGAATCGAGAAGTTCAGCGGCATGGGTGCCTTCGTCACGCAATGGGGCTCCTCGGGCTCGGCCACGGGGCAATTCCTGCTCCCCTCGGGCGCGGCGGTGGACGCCGCCGGAAACGTGTATGTCGCCGACTTCGACAACTACCGGATCGAGAAGTTCAGCAGCAGCGGGACGTTCCTCACCCAGTGGGGAACGCAAGGGTCCGGCCCGGGCCAGTTCGGGTATCCGAATATGGTCGCGGTGGGACCCGGCGGGAACATCTTCGTCACGGACTGGCTGAACAACCGGGTGGAGAAGTTCAGCAACACGGGCACGTACCTCACGCAGTGGGGCTCCGCCGGCTCGGGCAACGGGCAGTTCAATCGGCCGTACGGAATCGCGGTGGACGGCTCGGGAAGCGTCTACGTGGCGGATTACGGCAACAACCGCATCGAGAAATTCGGCTCCGCGGGAGCCTACATGTCGCAGTGGGGCTCCGCCGGCTCGGGCAACGGGCAGCTGAACGAGCCCGTCGGCGTCGCCGCGGACGGCTTCGGCAACGTCTACGTGGCGGACTACGGCAACAACCGGATCCAGAAGTTCACGAGCGCGGGGACCTACGTCAGCCAGTGGGGCTCGCTGGGCACGGCCCCCGGGCAGTTCAATGGTCCCTATGGCGTGGCGGTGGACGCGACGGGTGACATCTACGTCTGCGATTCGGTCAACAACCGCATCGAGAGGTTCGGCGTCATGCAGGAGATCACCTCGGTCGCGGACGTGCTCAACGACCAGGGCCGCCAGGTGCGCATCCGCTTCACCGCGAACGGGCTCGACGTCCCCGGCTCGCTGTCGCCGATCACCGGCTACGCGGTCTACCGACGCATCGATCCGCTGCCCGCGCCGGCCGCCGGGATCGGACAGGGCGGCCCGCGCAGCTCGCCGGCGGCGGTGGGGCTGGACGGCTGGGACTACGTGGTCACGGCCGGCGCGCAGGGCGACAACGCGTACGAATTGGTCGTGCCGACCCTCGCGGATTCCAACGCCACCGGCAACAACCTCTCCGTCTTCCTGGTCCGGGCCCTGACCGCGACGCCGACCACCTACTTCGAGTGTTCCCCGGATTCCGGCTACTCGGTCGACAACCTCCCGCCCGCGGTGCCCGCTCCGTTCACCGCCGCCTACGCGGGCGGGGCGACCAACCTGCACTGGGGCGCCAACACCGAGCCGGATTTCTGGTACTACAAGCTCTACCGGGGCAGCTCGAGCAGCTTCATCCCGGGTCCCTCGAACCTGGTCGCGAGCCGGAGCGACACCGGCTACGTGGATCCGGGGCCGGCGGGCTCCTACTACAAGCTCTCCGCACTCGACGTGAACGGCAACGAGAGCGGGTACGCGTTGGTGACGCCGGGAACGACGGCCGGGGTGGGAGGCGCGATCCCGCCGCCCGCGGTGTTCCTCGCGGCGCCGAGCCCGAACCCGGCGAGGAGTGGCACGACGCTGCGCTTTGGCCTGCCGCGGGACGCACGCGCATCGCTCGTGGTCTACGACGAGCAGGGCCGGCGCATGGGCGCGCTGGTTTCGGGGACGGTTGCGGCGGGCGAACACGTGGCGACATGGGACGGGCGCGACGAGACGGGTGCGCTCGCGCCGAGCGGTCTCTACTTCGCGCGGCTCGAGGCGGACGGCCGGGTGCTCGCCCGGCGACTGGTGATCGTGCGCTGAGCGCATGGCACCGCGAGCGTCGCACGTCGCGGAGCCTAGGATGGAATTCCGTCCATGAGGACGAACGCATGGCACTCGTGGTCCTGCTGAGGGGCGTCAACGTCGGCGGTCACCGGACCTTCCGTCCTACGACGCTCGCCCGACAACTGAGGCATCTGGATGCCGTCAACATCGGCGCGGCCGGAACGCTCGTGATCCGCGAACGGGTCACGCGATCGCGACTCCGGGCCGAGGTCGCGCGACGGCTTCCGTTCGATGCCGACGTCGCGATCGTCGACGGGCGGGAGCTCGCCCGCCTGCTCGCCCGGGACCCGTTCCCTCACGTGCCCGTGCGGCCGGACATCGTCCGCTTCGTGAGCGTCCTGGCCCGGCGAGCTCGCCGGACGCCATCCCTGCCGATGACGTGTCCCGCCAGCGGGACGTGGATGATGCGGATCCTCACCCGGGAGGGCCGGCTTCTCGTCGGCGTGTACCGGCGCCAGATGCGGGCCATCGGCTGGCTGGGAACGCTGGACCAGCTGTTCGGTGTTCCCTCGACGACGCGCAGCTGGAGCACGATGGCCGCCATTTGCCGCGTGCTGGACGACGGGGCGTGAGCCGGGGCCCCTGCCGTGACCCGGGTCCGAGGAACGGGGACACTCCATCGGCATGCTGGGTGACTACTATTCGACGCCGTTCCTGCGGAAGATCCGGACCCCCGTCCTCTTCGTCGTGGGTCAGTACGACGTCGTGAATCTGGAGACGCTGAATCGGCTCGCGAGCGTCACGCCGGGCGCTCGGGGCGCGGCTCAGCCCGGGTCGCCGAGCAGCACGTAGCCGCCCCAGCGGGCCGGGTGCGCGTAGGGTCGATCGCCGGAGGCGTCGCGGTAATTGCGGAGGCGCTCGCGCGCCTCGCGCAGCGCCTCGGCGGTCGAGCACGGCCGCGCCCGGTCCTCGAAGAGCGCCTCGTAGAAGTCGCGCATCAGGATCGCCGTGGCCTCGTCGTCCACCGGCCACAGGCTCACGAGTACGCTGCGAGCGCCCGCCGCGAGAAATCCCGATCCCAGTCCCGGGAGGCCTTCCGTGTGCTTGGGGACCTGGCCGGCGCTCGTGCAGCTGGCGAGCGTCACCAGCCGGGCGCGCAGGCGCCAGTTGCGGATGTCCTCCACGGTGAGGATTCCGTCGCGATCCCCGGGTGCGCCCGGCGCCGGATGCCCGCCGGGCATGGCCTCGGCGAGCGTCAGTCCGACCTCGTCGGTCCACTCGTCCGGCGCGGCGGCGTGCGACGTGACGTGCAGCAGGTCGAGCTCCGCGAGCGCACCCGATCGCGCGAGCGACCGGATCCGCTCCTCGGAGGCCGCCGCCCCCGTGAGCACCACGGGGTGCCGCACGCGGCCGACGAGCTCGCGCACTTCGGCGTCGCCCGCCGCCAGGTCGTCGCTTCCGTCGGGCGTCGGCCGGCCCGGGGCCCTCAGGACGAGGCTGGACCACTCGCGCCGCGAGCGACCGTCGCGATCGGGGCGGGGCGAGGACGCGAAGTGGAGGGCGCTCGGCGAGTAGGAGATCGCGAAGCGCTCGTCGAGGGCGCGTCCCGTCGAGTCGATCGCGATCTCCAGCGGCGTCTCGTAGTCGACGTTCGGCGAGATCACGATCAGCTCGCGCACGCCGGCGAGGAACGGCTCCGCGGCACGGAAGCGTCGCTGCCAGGCCGTGTGCTGGTCCGCCACGACGTCGGGGAAGCGCGTGATCCGGAACGGCCATGCCGCCGCGATCCGCAATCGACCCCGCAGACGCGTCGCGACGTCGTCGTGCAGGGCCACCGACGCGGCGGCGCGCGTCTCCGCCCAGTGGACCGGACCGGTTCGCCGGATGACGTACGTCCAGTTCGGATTGATCCGGCTGCCGGGCAGGTAGAACGGATCGAGCCAGCCGATGACCGCGGAGGCGTCGGTGAGACGGGCCTGCACGCGTGCCAGCAGCCCGTTCCACGTCGTCGCTGAATCCATCTCGCCGCGCGCCCATGCCCGCTCCGCGCACCACCGGCTGAGCCCGCGCTCCTGTGTCTCCCACGCCGCCACCGAGTCCCCCATCGCCAGCTGGACCATCGCCAGCTCGAGGTACGAGGGCAGGGCGTAGGCCTCGAGCCGGACGAAGTAGTCCGCGGGTGCCGAGCGTCGGCGCGCCTCCTCGACGCGCGTCGCCCGCCCGAGGACCGCCCGGGCCTCGGCCCATCGTTCCATCCGCCTCAGCGCCAGCCCGAGGACGCTCAGGCTGTAGGCGCTCGCGGCGGACGTCGTGTCGCCGCGGGCGTCGAGCCGGGCGACAGCGGCCCGCGCGAGCCGCTCCAACCGCTCCCAGTGGCCTTCGCGCATCTCGGTGACGGCCATGTCGGCCTCGACCCCGGCGAGCGCCGCCTCGTATCGTGGCCCGGCGCGGGCGAACAGATCCCGTGCGTGCCCGAACTCCACCAGCGCCGGGCGCGGCTGGTCCTCCCAACGCAGCAGGTTTGCCTGCGCCGCCAGGGCCTCGGCGTATTCCGGCGACCGTTCGCCGAAGCGAAGCCTGCGGATCGCGAGCGCCGTGTCCACGTGGCCCTCGGGCCGATCGACGAGCGAGGAGGCGCGCTTGAGGTCGCGTCCCAGCATGAGCTGGCACTCGGCCACCTCGGGTGACTGGGCGCCGAACGCGGCACGGCGGATCCGCAGCGCCTCGAAATCAAGGTCGAGTCCGCGCAGGCGGTCCCCCCGCGTGCGCTCGAGCCGCGCGAGCGCGACCATGGTCGCCGCGAGCTCGGGCGAGTCCGGCCCGAGCCAGCGCCGCCGGGCCGCGAACTGGCGTTCGAGGGCGGGGCGCAGCGTCGCCCAGTCGTCGGGCTCCTCCGCGACGTCGCGCGCGAGCGGTCGTCGCGTGGCCGCCAGCTCCGCGCGGCCGGCCGGCGGGGCGGCGAGCACCGGCTCGAGCGCGCGCGCGCGGGCCGCGGCCCATGCCCGCTCCCACGATGCGGCGCGCGGCATCGCCTCTCCCGTGGCCGCCGCGCGAAGGGAACGCACCGCGTCCTCGGGCCGGCCGGCCGCCAGCAGGGAGTCGGTCGTGTCGCGCAGCGCCCGGTAGGCGGAGCCGGGCGGGGGAGTCGGGGCACAGGCGGAGGCGAGGAGCGGCAGCCCGAGGACGAGCCGGACGACCCACGCGCACCGGCTCCCGGTCCGCGACCGGTGCGCTCGCTCAGCGGCCGCCGCGGGCATCGTTTCCGAGCGCGCGGGCACGCGCGCCGATCGCGTCGTCGCGCCGGCGCAGTACGTCGAGCAGTGAGTCCGCTCTCGCCATCCGGCCGCTGCGCGCGCAGGCCACCATGCTGGTCCAGTCCCACTCGCCACGCCAGGGCTCGGGGAGCATCCAGGACATGCCGACGAGTTCCGGCAGCGCCTCCTCCGATCGCCCCAGCGCCTCCAGCGTGTTGGCCAGGTAGAGCCGGCGGAGGAATTCGTAGGAACCGACGGCACCCGGAGTGCGCAGCAGGCTCTCCGCGCGACGGAGGTCCCGGCGTTCGTAGGCCTCGATCGCCACGAGGACGATCGAATCGGCACTCGATTCCGCCGCCTGTCGGAGGTTGCCCCAGCGCGTGACCTGCGGCAGCCACTCGGGACGGGCGCGTGCCGCGGGATCGGTTCCGGGGCCATGTCGCGCCAGCATCCACGTGCCGCCGATCGTGAGCAGGAGCGCCGCCACGAGCGGGGCGCGCCACCCCGCGAAGCGCGGCCACCACGCCCGCCGTGCGGCTCCGGCGTGCGCCCCGGGGGCCGCTGCGGGGGCGGACGTGAGCGCGTCGGCGGCCAGTGCCCGTCCCCGCTCGTGATCGCGCACGATGGACCGGAAGCGGCCGTCGCACGCCTCGCAACCGAGCAGGTGGGAGACGACCTCCTCGCGCCGCTCGGTGGATGACGCGCCGTGTATCAGGTCGAGCAGATCGTCGTCGGTCACGTGGGACCGCGGTTCGCGCTCGGGATCGAGCGTCACGTGTGTTCCTCCTCCACCGCGCCCGCGGGGCTCGTCGCGAGTCCGGACATGGCGAGCCAGATCTGCGTGAACGACCCGGGCGGCAGATGGCCCGGCTCGAGGCCCTTGGAACCGAGACAATCGCGTAGCGTCGCACGCACCCGCATCAGGATGACATCCACGTTGCCGGGGCTGACCCCCACCTGGGGATGCGCGGCGATCTCGCGCGTGCTCAGGTCGTGTATGCCGCGCAGGACCCAGACCGTTCGGGCCCGCTCGCGCAGGCGCGACAGGCAGTCGATCAGCCCCCGCAGGAACTCCTGCGTCTCGGCCGAGCGCTCCGGTGGCGGGTCCGGGGCGCCCGGCAACCCGCCGCGTCCGACCACGGCGACCTCCTCCACGTCGGCCTCGTCCAGCGACGTCTGCCCCCGTCGGCGATCCATCAGGCGCAGCAACGCCCGCCGGGCGGTGGATCGAATGTAGAGCACCACCTCGCCCGTCGATCGGCCCGTGGGGTCCCACTCTCCTCGTTCCGCCCGGCTGACGAGTTCTAACGCTTTCGCCGACGCGAGGTCGTGGATGTCCTCGCGCCCGATCCCGCGGTACCGGGCCGCCTCGCGCGTGATGGCCAGGAGGAGGCTGTCACGCAACAGGACCCAGAGTTCCTCGCGGGGCTCCGGACATCCCGATCCCGCGCCCTTTCGGACGGCCGAGCACAGGGCGATGAGTCGAATGGGCCACCGGGGTTCCACACCCGCATGCGGGGGATACGACATGACACGAGTCTACTCACGCGTGTTCAACGCCGGAAGCGGCATTCCCGCCGCGTTGTTAGGAATGGGCCGGGAGGCGCAATGAGTGGGCGATGCGCTCGCGCTCCCCGGTCGACGCCGGAGCGGAGGGCCGCGCGCACCGCGGGGGGGGGGACGTCCATCGCGGGATCCGTGGCGCGGGGCACCGGCGGGGGGAATCGCCGGGCATGCGGCGAGGTCGGGGGACTACGCCGCCAGCAGTCCCGCACTCGGATACCCGCGGTGGCCCCGCCGGCGGTCCCCGAGCCGCGTGGGCGATGCGGATGCGAAGCCAGCGGCCCCCGGTCGATCGTGCAGCGCGACGCCGGGGGCCGTGTGCACGAATGATCCGATCCATGTGCATTCCGAGCCCGGCCTGACGAAGGAGGTCGACCACCGTGCATCCCGTCGGGCGATTGGCTCTCGCGATTGCGCTCCTGGCGCCCCGCCCTGCGCTCGCGCTCTTCCAGAACGGCACATTCGAGAACGCCACGGCGGCCGCCGGGTGGACGGTCGAGTACGCGACCTACGGCGGCAACTTCACGTTCAACTGGTCGAGCGACGGCACCAATCACCCGCAGCCCTACAACGTCGTGCTGGGCCAGCCCGCGATCAGCCCAACCAGCCTCGTCGTGACGCCCTACGAGGGGCAACAGACGCTGGCCATCAACGATATCGAGTTCCTGCACAACGGGAGTCGCGGAGGGTGCGACGCCACACGCATCAGCCAGACGGACAACATCACGCAGGCGGATCTCGACGCCGGCTGCCTCCACATCAGCTACGGCGCCCTGCTCGAGTACGCCTCGGATCACACGTCCGCGCAGGAGCCCTATTTCGAGATCGACCTCGTGGTCGGGGGCAATGTGGTGTCGACGTTCAAGGCGACGTCCATCGACGCCGTGCAGCCCAATTCCGGCTGGACCAGCGTTGGGAACAACTTCTGGTACCGGCGGGGGGACGTGACATTCGACCTCAGGTCCTACCCGGTCGGCACATCCGTGACGCTCACGATGCTGGTCACCGACTGCTCTCTTGGAGCACACGCCGGCATGGCATTCCTCGACAACGTGCGGGTCGAGCCATGCACGTGCACGCCACCGCAGTCGTCCACCATCTGCAGCGACGCCTGTGCCATGCGTGCGCCGATCACGCACAGCGTGTATCCGAACGGCATGGATGGTACGACGAATCCTTTCCTGATCTACATCTACAATGCGACGGACGTGGACTTTTACGTGTTCAATCGATGGGACGGTGGTACCGCGTACGAGTACCACACGCATGACGTCAACGGTCTCAAGGACGCCGGTCAGGACTACTTCACGTTGAAGTACTACGGCGCGAAGTCCGGCGGTGGCGCGCTCATCCCGAGTGACCAGTACGACATCAAGATCCACATGGCCAACTGCGGCGACGACCAGACGCTCGGGCCATCGCCTCTCACGGTTCTGAGCGCCGTGGCCCAGGAGTATCCGTCGGTGCACAACGACAACTTCACCGGGCCGACGATCAGTGTTCAGCCGCCCTACCTGTCGCTGACCAGCGGTTCGACGGCGACGTTCACCGTGGCCGCCACGGGGGCGGGGCCGCTGACCTACCGGTGGCGCAAGGACGGCTATCCGCTCTTCGACGGCCCGTCGCTCGGAGGGGGCACGATCTCAGGGGCGTACACGTCGACGCTCACGATCACCCCCGCGAATCAGGCGGACGCTGGCGTCTACGATGTCGTCGTGACGAATGCCTGCTGCGTCTCCGATACGAGCGCGGCCGGCGGGCTGTGCTTCCCGGCGCTGTCCATCACATCGCAACCACAGGATCTCGTCGTGCCGCTGGGGGGGACGGCGACGTTCGCCGTCACGGCCAGCGATCCGAATTCGGCGACGCCGCTCATCTACGGCTGGTGCCGGGCGGACCTGGCGTTCTGCTACAGCCAGCAAACGACCCCAACGTATACGATCCCCAGCGTGGGGCCCTCCGACTACGGCAAGTACTTCGTGCAGGTGAGCTCGCAGTGTGGCTCCGTGGTGAGCCGTATCGCGACGCTCCGGCCGCCGGACAACGGAGCGGTCAACGCATGCTGGGATTCGCGTTTCGCGGGTGCGGGGGGGCTGGATGGCCACGGCCAGGTGCTGGCGGTGGACGGCCAGCACAACCTCTACGTGGGCGGCAGCTTCGGAGTCGCCGGGGGGACGAGCGCGGCGCGCGTCGCGCGCTGGAACGGCGAGGTGTTCACGGCGCTGGGGACAGGGATGGACGGCCCGGTGTACGCGCTGGCGGTGGACGCGGCGGGCAACCTCTACGCGGGGGGAGCGTTCACGACGGCGGGTGGCGTGGGTGCGAGCAACGTGGCGAAGTGGAACGGCTCGAGCTGGTCGGCGCTCGGATCGGGGACGAACGCGACGGTGTACGCGCTGGCGGTGGACGGTGCGGGCAACGTCTATGCCGGCGGGAGCTTCACCAGCGCTGGCGGTACGGGCGCCAACAGCATCGCGGAGTGGAACGGGACGGGTTGGGGCGCGTTGGGGACGGGGATGGGGACGGACGGGGTGATCGCGCCGGCGGTCTCGGCGATCAAAGTGGACGACGTGCACCACCTGGTCTATGCCGGCGGAACGTTCGGGACGTCGGGCGGCGTGACGACGCACTACATCGCCGCATGGAACGGGAGCAGCTGGTCGGCGCTGGGAACGGGGACGAACGGTTACGTGTACGGGCTGGCGCTGGACGGCAGCGGCGACGTGTACGCGTGCGGGGGCTACACGATCGCGGGCGGCGCGAGCGCCAACAACGTGGCGGAGTGGAACGGCTCGAGCTGGGTGGCGCTGGGAACGGGACTGACGAGCAGCACGGGCGTGGCGGGCGTGGCGCTGGACGCGGGCGGCAACCTGTACGTGGGCGGGCAGATCACGGCGGCGGGCGGCAACAGCGCGCAGAACCTGGCGGTGTGGAACGGCAGCACGTGGTCGGCGCTGGGCGCGGGTGCGAACGCACCGGTGCAGTCGCTGGTCGTCGACAGCGACGGCGATCTGTACGCCAGCGGCCAGTTCACCTCGGCGGGCGGCAGGGCCTCCAACTACATCGCCCACCTGATCCCCGGATGCCTCCAGCTGGTGACGGCCACCGGGGTTCCTCAGATCGCGCCGCAGAGCGCCCGGCTGTTCGATCTGCTGCCGGCCGTGCCCAATCCGACCGCCGGGTCGACGAACGTGCGCTTCGTGCTCCCGATGGCGGGGCAGGTCTCCGCTGAAGTCCTCGATGTCTCCGGTCGCCGAATCGCATCGCTCGCTCACGGCCAGTGGTTCGCCGCTGGTGCGCACGAATTGACCTGGGACGGGCGTACAGCGAATGGAGCCCTTGCGAGTCCCGGGGTCTACATGATCCGGGTCGGCACGCCAGGGCACTGCGGCGTTGTACGGGTGATCATGATCCGCTAGCTCCGTCAGGACCGCGTCGTCAAGAGTGGGTCCAGGCCTCGAGGTCCGGGCCTGGGGCTGACGGCGGACGTTGCAGGTGGCGTCCCCAACGGGACTCGAACCTCGCGCTCCCCTCCGGCGGATCAGCCCGGGTGCCTGGCGGCCACGTGCTTCACCATCGTTGGGAAGCCGGTGATGAGCCGCAGTGCGTCGGCGTCGCGGCCCGGGCTGGTCAGCAGCACCAGCAGCCGGCCGTCGGGACTCATGGCGTGGTTCCACGCGAACGTCGAGAGGAACGAGCCCTCGAGCAGCCGCGTCGGACGCCCGGCGCGGAAGCCGCCCGACGTGCTGACCGGCACGCGGTCGTACGACGAGCCGTCGCGATAGACGAGCGCATCGCCGCGGGGCGTCCAGACCGGCATGCGTCCCCGTTCCGCGACCTGGTAGATCGCGCCCGTTGGGGGCACGGGTGACGCCTCGACCGCACCGCTCGTGCCACCCCACGCGAGCCAGTGGCCGTCCGGCGAGAAGCTCGCGGCGATGCCCGCGGCCGGGACCGCAATGGTCGTCGTGTCGGGGCCGAGGGAGCGGAGGTACAGCTGCTTCGTCCGCCAGTTGGAGTAGACGAACGACTTCCCGTCGGGGGCCACCGTCATGTAGGAGATGTTCGTGAGCTTCAGGTCGGTGCTGCGGCCCGTGTCGAGCGACTGGATGCGCGCGCCGTAGTTGAGGAACTGCACCGGATCCCACAGCCCGATCATCAGCTCGCGACCGGACGGCATCCAGGATGCGGGAAAGGCGCGGTAGTTGCCCTGCACGTCGAGGGTGCGCTGGTTCCCGGTGGCGAGGTCCACGAGCAGCACCTGCCAGCCGCCGATCGGGTTGCGCTCCTGCATCGCCAGCTGCGTCCCGTCGGGGGAGATGCGCGGCTGCGTGTACGGGCCGCGCGGCAGCGGCAGCGTGTCGACCCGGCCTGCCGCGCTCACGAATGCGGCGCGCGCGTACTGCTGGTTGTCGCCGGGCACGAACGCCAGCGTGCCGTCCCGCGCGATCGCGAACTCGGCCGAGCCGTATCCCGATTCCATGCGCACGCCGGTCAGCACCGGCACCGATTCACCGCGCACGGCATGGCGACGGCCGTCGAACGGCATCGCCATCAGCTGCCCGTCGCCCGCGCCGTACACGAGATAGCCCGGGGCGATCCAGTGCGGGCTCGCCCCGAACAGCAGGTCGGCCTGCTGGACCGAGTCGGGCGGGAGCACGCCGCGCCGCGTGATCGCGAGCTCGGCGCCGTCCGTCAGCGACAGCAAGGCGAGCTGGCCCGAGCTGAGCTGGCCGACCACCCACGCGCCGCCCGGGAGGACGTCCGGCGTGCCGAACTGGGTCGCGAGGTGCTTCGTCCTCTCGGGCGTGTCCCCCGAGGCCGAGATCCAGTCGAGGTCGAAGCCGTCGTTCTCGAGCACGAGGATACGATCCGTAGCCAGCCATGCGGCGCCCGTGACCCGGTCGAACTGGCCGAGCGTGATCGGCGAGCCCCCCGACGCCGCGACCTTCCGCAGCAGGTTGCCGGAGAAGAAGCCGATCCACGCGCCGTCGGGCGAGTAGAACGGATCGCGTGCGCCCTCGGTTCCCGGCAGCGCGATGCCCGCGTCGCCGTCGAGCGAGCGCACGACGAGGGCCGACGAGTCGCCATGCCGAGCGACGTAGGCGAGCTGGTTTCCACCCGGCGCCAGCGCGAGCGCGCTGAACCAGTCCGCCGCCGAAGCCGGTCCCTCGAGCGCGACCGGGTCGCCGGCGCGCAGGTCGAGGCTCGCGCGTCGAACGGGGACCTCGGGGGCGCGCGTTCCGAGCATGGGTACGAGGAGCCCTGCGATCACTCCCAGCCCGACGCCGGCGAGCGCCAGGACGGGCCCGCCCGCGCGAGACCGCCTCGACCGCGGCGCGTCGGCGGGCGCCTCGGCAGGCGCGGTGCCGCGCCCGCCCGCGCGCACGTCTTCGAGTGCGCGCTCGAGCTCGAGGCGAGCGTCCCCGATGTCGCGCAGTCGGCGCATCGGGTCCTTGTCGAAGCAGCGCAGCAGCAGCTCGCGCACCCGGGCCGGCGTGCGCGCGGGCAGCGCGCTCCAGTCGGGCTCGCGCTCGAGGATGCGCGCCATGGTGTCGGAGAGCGTCTCGCCGCCGAACGCTTGCCGCCCGGCCAGGCACTCGTAGAGCACGCATGCGAACGACCAGATGTCCGTGCGGCGATCCACGGAGCGTCCGCGCGCCTGCTCGGGGCTCATGTAGGCCACGGTGCCGAGGATCACGCCGGCCTGCGTGGCATCGTGGGCGAAGGTCGGCGACTGCGAAAGGGGCGCGCCCGCCCCGCCCGCGGCCCCTCCTGCCTTGGCGAGGCCGAAGTCCAGCACCTTGACCTCGCCCGCCGGCGTGATCATCACGTTGCCCGGCTTCAGGTCGCGGTGGACGACGCCGCTCTCGTGCGCCGCCTCGACGGCGGCTGCGATCTGCCGGCAGACGTCGAGCGAATCCTCGACCGGAAGCGGTCCATGTCCGAGGCGCCCGGCGAGCGTGTCGCCTTTCACGTATTCGAGCGTCAGGATCCGCCGGCCGGCGGCGTCCTCGAGGCCGTAGATGCCCGAGATGCCCGGATGTCGGAGCGAGGCGAGGATCCGCGCCTCGCGCTCGAACCGCGCCAGCCGCTCCGGATCCCGAGCCAGCTCCTCCGGCAGCACCTTGACCGCGATGTCCCTCTCGAGGCGCGTATCCCGGGCGAGGTAGACGACGCCCATGCCGCCGCGACCGAGCTCGCGCTCGATCGGGTAGGGGCCGATTCGCTGGCTCACGCGTTTCCTCCGGCGGGTCGGGTGGCGACGAGGCGCGGCACGGGGCGGCGGCGCGACGAGTCGCACGGAACGAGGCGGAACGTCAGGGATTCGCGAGCATCGTAGGCGGACGATGGCCGGATGAGAAGGGCGTAGGCGCTCGCGCGCCCTTCCCCCCGAGCCGTCGAAATGTGTTGAAACGCGGGTGTGCCAACCTCACACTTTCGGGCCATTGCCTCGTCGTCCGGTTCCTTGCGCGGCCATCCGGCCGGGCCGCCCCTTCTCGCGCCGCCTCGTCGCTCGAGAGGCCTCGTGGCCGGGGCGCGTGCGGAGCCGGTCGTGAGCGTGTCCACAGCCCTGGCCGCGAGGAGGGGCGCGGGATGACGATCGAGATCGGGACGATCGAGGCGATCTTTCGTTACAGAGTCAAGTCCATGTGTGGCGAGTCCCTCGGAGCGGCGGCGCTGGGCTGGCACGGAGTCGACGGCGACCGGCGCCACGCGTTGCGTCGACTCGACGAGCGCGCCGGGTTCCCGTGGCTCAGCGCAACCGGGCTCCCGGATCTCGTTCGCTTCACTCCGCGAGGGCCGGTCGATCGCGAGGGGCAGGCGCTGCCGACGCATGTCCTCACGCCCGACGGCCGGGAACTGCCCGTGTTCGGTGACGCGCTCGCCACGGAGGTCGGGCGCCGCCTCGGGGAGCGCGTGGAGATGACGCACCTGAGGAACGGGACCTTCGACGACGCCTGCATCTCCGTGATCACGTCCGCGACCGTGGACGAGGTGTGCCGGCTCGCCGGCACCCCGGCCGACGCCCGACGGTTCCGGCCCAACATCCTCGTTCGCTCGAGCCGCGCGGTGCCGTTCGAGGAGGACGATTGGGTGGGCGGCGTTCTGACGTTCGGCGAGGCGAACGATGCGCCCACGGTGGCCGTCACGCAGCTGGACGTACGGTGCGCGATGGTGAACATCGGCCCCGACGACGGGATCGTCACGCCCGACGTCCTCAAGGCGGTCGTTCGCGCGCACGAGAACAACGCCGGCGTGTACGGCACGGTCACGCGCGTCGGGCGACTGGCCGTCGGGCAGAGCGTCGTGCTGCGGCGCTGACGGTCCGGCCTCCGGGCCAAAGACTCGGGAGCGGGGGCGTTCCTGGGCGTCTTGCCGGCCCGGAACGCCGACGCATCCTCACCACGGACGCCTGATGTTTCCGCCCCGGCGACCGCGATGCCGGCTCTCTCTCCCGTCAGGCGGCGCTCTCGAGCATGAGAGCGCGGGGCCGTCGATCGGATCGATCAGCGGGTGGGGGCGGATCGACTCGCGGTCGGAACGCTTGCGATCCCACGCTCCTCCAGCGCGAACGAAACCGCGAGCGACGCTCGCGGCGAAGGGCACCGACTTTGCTCTGTGTGGCCCGTCGGGGGCACCGGGTGACAGACAAGGAGGATGCCATGAGGATCCATTCGATCGCGCAAGTCTTCGGGGCGCACGTGCTCGCGGCGCTTGCCGCGTGCGTGGTCACGACCGGGTGTGGCGGGAAGAACGTGACCGCCCCGGAACCGGCGGCTGCTCCGCAATGGAGCCAGAGCAGCGGGCCACGCGTGGGCGACATCTATTGTCTCGAGGCCTGCCCGCAGGGCATCTACGTGGGCACGCACAACGGCCTCTACCGGTCCACGGACAATGGCACTTCGTGGACCTCGTTGTCCGTGGGAGGAATTGGCTCGGGTGCGCTCTCGATCGGCTCCGTCCTTTCGGTCGGGGGCGACCTGTTCGCAGGCAGCTCGGGGGACTTTCGCCACAACTTCAGCGGCGTCTACACCTCCAGTAACGCCGGCGACTCGTGGCATGTCATCCTCGCAGACCAGCCGGTCTCGACCCTGGCCTCCAGTGACACGGCTCTGTTCGCGGGGTGCGTCGGCGTCGGGGTGTTCCGGGCGAGTGCGAACGTCGGGGGCTGGACGCTCGTGAACGACGGACTGAGCCACCTCGACATCAAGGAGATGGCCCGTCGGCAATCCGTGCTCCTCGCATCGGTCTACGGGGGAGGGCTGTTCCGATCCGACGACGCCGGATCGCACTGGCGCGAGGTGGGGGCCGGCCTGCCGGATTCCAGCATCAGTTCGCTCTGTCCGGCGGGCAGCCTGTGGTTCCTCGGCACGTATGGCAATGGTGTGTTCCGCTCGGACGACGACGGTAACACCTGGACGGCGGTGAATCAGGGACTGACCAGCACCGACATCCGCGACGTCGTCCACGCAGGCACCGCGATCTTCGCGGCGACCGCAGGCGGCGGTGTGTTTCGGTCGTCGGACGGGGGCGCCACCTGGTCCGAGATCAACAAAGGCCTCCCGATCCTGGAGGTGGAGGCGCTCGCGGTGAGAGGGAACACGCTGCTTGCCGCGATCAACGATCTCGGCGTGGTGAGCTACCCGCTGCAGTGATCACGGACGCTGGCCCATTCCCGGGAAGTTCCACGCAGGCGCATCGCACCCTCGCCCTCCCGGGCCGCCAGGCCTGGTCGCAGTCACGCCGCAGGCACCCGCGGCCACCCTCCGGGGTGGCCGCGCTCGTCCGCGCCCGGGCGGCGCTGGCCATCTGCGATGGCGCCCGCGCCAGGCGGCGTGCGAACGTGCGCCGCATGCGCGTCACGTTACTGATTCTCGCCCTGCTCGTCCTGCCCGCAGCCGCCGGCGTCTCGTACGCCTCCGCGCCCGCGCCGCTGCCGCGCCGCGCGTTCCTCGGCGTCGTCCTCGCGCCCGCCGACTCCGCCGCGCGGGCCGCCGCACGCCTCGCGCCGGACCAGCCCGGCGTGCTGGTGCAGCGCGTCCTGCCCGGCTCGACTGCGGAGCGCGCCGGAATCGAGGCCGGCGACGTGATGGTCGCGCTCGACACGCTCACGCTCCGGACGCCCGTGCAGCTCACGCAGGCCATGGCGCGACGCCGCGCCGGCGAGCGCGCGACGCTGCGCTGGCGGCACGCGGGCCGGCCGCGCGCGCGCACGCTGGCGCTCGCGTCGCCGCCGTCCGAGCAGGGCGAGGGCTGGGACGTCGAGTACGGCGAGGTCGCATCGCGCGCCGGGCGGCTGCGCACGCTCGTGACGCGCCCGCGCACGCCCGGGCGGCACCCGGCGCTCATGCTCGTGCAGGGCATCGGCACGTTCACGGTGGAGACGCCGCTGATGGGCGTGGACGGCTACGGCGCCATCGTGCGCGACTTCGCGCGCCGCGGCTTCGTGACCATGCGCGTCGACAAGCCGGGCTGCGGCGACAGCGAGGGCGGTCCGCTGCGCGACGTCGACTTCGACACGCAGCTCGACGGGTTCCGTGCCGCGCTCGCGACGCTGCGCTCGGACCCGGCCGTGGACCCCGATCGCATCCTGCTCTTCGGCCACAGCATGGGCGGGGCCTGGGCGCCGCTGCTCGCCGGCGAGCTGCCGGTGCACGGCATCGCGGTCTACGGCACGCTCGTGCGCACGTGGACCGAGTACATGCTCGAGAACGACCGGCGCCAGTCAGCGCTGGGCGGACAGTCCGCTGCGGCGATCGACAGTGCGCTCAAGGTCGAGGCACGCGTCTGCAGTTACCTCTGGTCCGAGGGCCTCTCGCCCGGCGAGATGGCTCGGGCGCAACCCGACCTGGCGGCGTGGGTCGACTCGTCCATGACGAACGCCACCTACTACGCCGGCAGCCACTACCGCTTCTTCCAGCAGCTCGCCGCGAAGAACCTCGCCGCCGCATGGGCGAATTATGACGGCCACGTGCTCGCGCTCTACGGCCGCTCCGACTTCCTCTCGGGGGAGGAGGACCACGCGCTCATCGCGCGGATCGTCAACCAGGCCCACCCGGGGCACGCGCGCTTCCAGGCGATCGACGGCATCGACCACGCCTTCCGCGCCGAGGCGACGCAGGCCGCGAGCTTCGCCACGTGGGGCCAGCCCGGCGCGCCACTCGACGATCGCGTCGTGCAGGCGCTGCGCGCGTGGTCGGACGAGGTCGTGAACGACTGATGCGCGCAGACCGGACCCCCGCGAGAGCGAGACTCGTCCTGATCGCCCTGGCGGCGATCGCGTCGCTCGGCGCGGCGAACGTGCGGTCCGAGACGTGGCGCCCCTCGGCGGGGCACACGCAGGTGCCCCTCTGGCCCGGGGCGGTTCCCGATGCGCAGCCGACCGCGGGCCCGGAGACGCTCGTCGTCGCGGAGAACCTCGTGGCCGGCAAGCGCTGGCTGGCGGTCGAGCGGGTCTCACGACCCACGCTGACCGTGTATCCGCCGACGGGCCGGAACACCGGCGTCGCGGTGGTCGTCTGTCCGGGAGGTGGCTAGGAGATCCTGGCCATCGACCTCGAGGGTACCGAGGTCTGCGACTGGCTGGCGTCGCGGGGCATCACGGCGGTGCTGCTCAAGTACCGCGTGCCCGATTCCGGGCCGCACTGGGACCGGAAGTGCGACTGCCACGTGGATCCGAAAGCTCCGCTGGCTCTGGCGGACGCGCAACGAACCGTCGGCTGGGTGCGCGCCCACGCCGGGGACCTGCACGTGAATCCGCGCCGCATCGGCATCCTGGGCTTCTCGGCGGGCGGGCACCTGGTGGCGGACGTGAGCACGCACTTCGACCGGCGCGTGTATCGGTCCGTCGACGCTGCGGACACCGCGAGCTGCCGCCCGGATTTCGCCGTCGCGGTCTACCCCGGGCACATGCGCGAGAAGACGACCCGGGAGTACCAGCTGAACCCGACGCTTCCGGTCTCCCGCCGCACGCCGCCCACCTTTCTGGTGCAATCGGTGATGGACCCGGTGGACCCGGTGGAGAACTCGCTCGTGTACTACCTGGCCCTGAAGAAGGCGGGCGTGCCCGTCGAGCTGCACCTGTTCGCGCACGGTGGCCACGCGTTCGGGCTGCGCCCCACCGCCTCACCGATCACGCGCTGGCCGGAGCTGCTGGAGCGCTGGCTGGCGAGCATCGGGATGACCGCGCCGGGGCGGTGAGCCTGCGCGGGCCGGGAGCGCCGCCGAACGCGGCGACGCGCGGCGCCCGGGCCGCGGCGCCGGCACCGCCTCGAGGATGCCGTAGCCTTTCCCCGCCACGACGCGGCGGAGGCGCAGGCCCGCGCCGGCGAGCAACCCGCGGTATTCCGCCCGCGTGCGCTCGTGCCCGCCCAGCAGGACCAGCATGTTGAGGTCGCCGAGCGCGGACGAGGCGTGTCGCCAGTCCGCCCGGGGGCGATCGGGCACCAACTCCTCGATGACCAGAAGCCGCGCCGTGCGGGGCATCGCGGCCTGGACCTGGCGCAGGATGCGGGCCGCGTCCCGATCATTCCAGTTGTGCAGGATCCACCGCAGCACGTACACGTCGCCGCCACGCGGGATGGACCGGAAGAAGTCGCCGGCGACGAAGCGCACGCGTCCGGCCGCAGGATTGCGGGCGAGGCGCGCTCGGGCGGTCCGGATGACCGCGGGCTGGTCGAAGAGCACGCCCGTGGCACCGGGGACGGCCTCGAGCACCGCGGCCAGCATGTCGCCCTGGCCGCCACCCACGTCGACGACGGTGCGTGCCCGGCCGAAGTCGTAGTCCGGGACCACCGACCTGGCCTCGTGCGACGTCAGCTCGCCGATCGCCGCCGCGAACCGCGCGGCGGCCTCGTGATCGCGCCGGAGGAAGCGATAGAAGTCGGTTCCGTGCGAGCGCGGGAAGGCCGCTTCCCCGGTGCGGATCGAATCCAGCAGGTGGCCCCAGGCGGCGTAGTGATCCTGCATCCACATCATGGTCGCGGCGCCGAGGGACGACGGCCGCCCGCGGATCAGCCCCCGCGAGAGCGCCGTGTGGGCGTAGCGGCCGTCCTGCCTCTGCCGGAAGACGCCCACGGACGCCAGCGCGCGCATCAGGCTCTCCAGCGCAACCGGATCGACGCCGCTTCGTCTCGCCAGCGCACGCAGCTCGCGCGGCCCGTCCGCCAGGCGCTCCGCGATGCCCAGTTGGACCGCCACGAAGAGGGCCTGCGAGACGCGGTATCCCCAGAGCAACTCGTTCAGCCGGTCGCGGACGGGGGAGGATCGCCTCCGCGCGCGAGTACGGATCCTGGTCACACGCGTCATGCTCGCCTCGGCTCCCGCGGGAGTGGTCGAACGAAGAGCGGCGGCCGGCGCGGGCGGATTCCCGCCGCGTGCGAGATGCTCCCATCCCCAACCGAAGCGAGGCAAGCACAATGACGCATGTCACCCGTCAGGCCACCGCTTCCGCGGACCCGGCGTCACGCAGGATCGCGTAGCTGCTCCTGCCTCCGAGAAGATCCACGAGCGCGTGCAGGACCATGCCCGGCACGATCGATCCGGTGAGAATGGCCAGCACGGCGAAGACCGCTCCGACGACGCCGGCGCTGGCTGCGCCCCGGCGTCCCTGGTACGCGTGGGCGAATCCGAAACTGACCACGCTCGCCAGGGCGGCGCCCCACAGCGTGAGCCAGGGGCGGAACGCCCACACCAGGAACCCACGGTAGATCAGCTCCTCGCAGATTCCGGCGGTCAACGCGACGAGCCGGAAGCCGGCGGATTCCGCCCGCGTGTGCGGGGCGAATGCGAGCAGTGGTGCGCTGCTCGACCGTACCCGGTGGAGGCTGTCGGGGCCCAGGCGCGCGACGGCCCGGGTCCGCAGGGCGTCGAGTACGAGCACGGCGAGGACCAGCGCCGCCGTCACGCCGAGGCGCCAGCCGGCCGGCCACACCAGACCCAGCGCCGACCACGGCTGGTTGGCAAGGACCCACTGGACCGCGATGACGAGCGTCACGAGCCACTGCTGGCCCATGATCTCCCAGTAGACGGGCAGGCGCGGGTCGGGGCGACCCGAACGGATGGTCCGCAGCATGCGGGGCCAGCCCCACCTGTAATCCCAGATCGGGTATGCGACGGCGATCAACACGGCAACGATGAGCTCGGGCGTGGTCGGCATGGGTCGTCCTCCGGTGCAGGTGGCGCGATCTCCTGAACGAGAGCCCGAACGTTACGAGGGCCGCCCTGGGACCGGGAGCGACGTTCGGCGAGCCGCGTGGGCGCATCGGCGGGCGGCGCGATCGCGTCGATGAACAGCGCCGACACGGTGCCAGCCTTGTCACCCGGACGCGCAAGGCCTCGATCGCCCGGCATCCACGGGCGACGCGGATGCGCCCGGCGTCAGGGGCGCGGCGGCTGCCAGAGCTCGACGCGGTTGCCCTCGGGGTCGGTCACCCAGCCGAAGCGGCCGTTCTCGTCCTCCTGCACGCGCTCGTCCACCGCGCAGCCCGCGGCGCGCAGCCGCGCCAGCAGCGCGTCGAGGTCGTCCACGGCGAAGTTCACCATGCAGGCCTTGTCGCCGGGGCCGAAGTAGTCGGTGTCCGGCGCGAACAGGCTCCAGAGCGCGAACTGCTGCGCGCCCGCTTCGGCGAGCGGGAACACAGCGCCGTGCCACGCCTGCACGGGCGGGCCGAGCTGGTCGCGATACCAGGCCGCGAGCGCCGCGCGATCGCGTGCGCGCAGGAAGATGCCGCCGATGCCGGTGACGCGCGCCATGCTGCCTCCTGTTGTGGTGCGACGGGTGAAGGGTGGAACGGTGCGGGGGACGGGGGCGCCTCCGCGCGGACTCTCACTAGCTCGAGGATGCGCGCCCGGCAGTGGATCGCCGGCCGCTCACCGAGATCCAGCCGTGGCGCGATTCGGTTCGTACCTCGACCTCGGTCAGTCCCGCCGAATCGAACCAGCGCCGGTGTTGCTCCTCCGTCCAGGCGCGTCCCCCGAGCATCGCCATCACGGCGCGGTTCGCCCCGGCGAACGGGCCGTGCGCGTAGAGTTCCGCCACCACGAGCACGCGGCCGCCCGGTGCGAGCGTGCGCACGACCTCGCGCAGGTCTGCGTCGGGCGTGGGCCAGTAGTAGTGCGTCTCGAACGCGGTCACGAGTCCGAACATCGCGTCCCGGTAGGGCAACCGCGAGACGGTCGCGCGCACGACGCTCGCACGACCCTGGGCGATCGCCTGGACATTCGTCTCGCGTGTCAGCAGCACGCTCCCGGGCGCGAAGTCCACGCCGTGTGCGGCCGGGCCACGCGAGCGCGCGACGAGCTTCGCAAGCGTACGCCCGCCTCCGCATCCCACATCGAGGATCCGCGCCTCCGGCAGCTCGCCGATGGAAGCGAGCGCCCAATCCGTGAGCGCCGAATGCGAGGTGTTCATGCGCGCGGCGAACCAGCGTCCGACGAATCGATTGGGGCGGCCCGCCTGCCGCGCGAGATAGACGGCGAGCACGAACCCAGCGAGCAGCTTCACGACGACGAGCCAGGGCATGCGCGCGACTCTAGGCCGGCGATGCCGGCGCACCCACCGGCTTGCGCCGAACGTGTCCCATGCGGTTCCCGGTGCGGAGGGTGCGGCGCGGGTGCCTGGTCAGGCCGTCCACGGCTGCCACGGACCGCGCCGCTCCGGCGGGGGCAGGCAGGTTGCCTCCTCGACCCTGGCGGGAGCATGCTCGCTCCCGAGCGGGAACGGCCGAACCTCGACGCTCGGGCCCCCGTCCGCCTTGGGACGCATGCGCCGAGGGGGACGCCATGCGCGGAGCCCACGCTCGCCGTGCGGTCGGCGGGAGCATGATTGTGCTTCCGGTCTGCGTTCCGCTGTCGGGGTGCAGGAACTCCCCGGCTTCGCACGGATCCATGGGGGCCGCTGTCACCGGGGCCGCAGTGGAGGCGATATGAACCGGAACCTGGCATTCCTCGCGGTCACGTGCGCCCTGTGGATGATCTGGGGCACGCCCGATGTCGCGCGCTCCGCGGCGGCTTACGTCGGCGCGGGCGGGGGTGCGGGTGGCGCCACGGTCGACCAGGGGACCGTCAACTTCGACACCGGCGACTGGACGCCCAGCATCTCGGCGTGGCGAGTCTTCGCAGGCTACGAAGCGGTACGCCACCTCGGGTTGGAGGCGGGCTACCTGTCCCTGGGCAAGCCGCGGGTCTCGACCATGGGCGGTGACTACTTCGAAGCCCGGCTGTCGGGATTCGACGTGACGCCCGTGGGTTCAGTCCCGCTCGTCAAGAGCCTCTCCGCGTTCGCGAGGGTGGGCGTCGTCTTCTGGCAATCCGAGATGAGCTATCTGTATTCGGCCCTGGGCACCGGGACGACCAAGAAGTCCGGCACGGGCCTGGCGCTGGGGCTCGGTCTCGAGTACGGCATCACGCGGAACGTGTTGCTGCGTGGCGAAGGCGCTCTCTACGGCATCGACAAGGGCAAGGCCGGCGCGGGCGATAGCAAAGTTGCGACGCTGAGCGGACGCTTCGCGTTCTAGTCCACCTCGCGTGGAGGGCAGCGAGGCCGGATTGGATGGAACCCTTCGCCCGGCCGCCTCGGCGCCGCCATCGGGGGTCGACGAGTGCCGACGGGCGGCCCGAGGCGTCGTCCGCGCCCGGCGAGTGGTCGTACTGCGCGGACACGCGGGCCAGCGCCGCAGCGGTAAGGCCGCTCCGGGCCCCGGCGCAAGCCGCGCTAGAAGTTGAACCCGCCGCGCGTGCTGATGTGGGAGCGGCCCCCGGCATTCACGAGTGCGACCGTGAAGGACTCCCGCCCGCCACGGGGCGCATACCAGAGGCCCATGCCGGTGACGCCGTGCCAGGTCGGCGCATTCTCGCCGGCCAGGAACACGCGCCCCGCGTCCGCCAGGCCCAGCACCCCGATCTCGCCTGCCAGCTTCCCGCGCAGGGTCCACATGCGCAGGTGCAGTTCGCTCGCCCCGGAGAGCGATGCGTCACCGGCATACCGCTGCTCGCGCGTGCCCGGCAATTCGCCACTGCCCCCCAGGAACGCGGCCTCGAAGAACGGGTATCGTCCCCACGCACGCTTGCCTCCTGCGCGCAACGAGAGCCGGGGCGCGCCCCGCCACGCCAACTCGAAGCGCGTGACCGCGTCGCCCTCGAGGACCCCGAAGCCAGCCGAGGGCGACCCCGCCGCGGGGAAGTAACTCGCCAGCAGGCGGCCTCCGAGGCCCACACGTTCGCTGCGCGGCCGTCCTTCTTCGCTCCCGGGAGCCGCGGGATCGCCGTTCCGGAGCAGGCCGATCTGGGCGCCCGCCTCGCGGAAGCTCCCCATGCCATAGGGCCGCACCGCGTCGAGCACGCTGCCCTGCTCCTGCGCGCCGACCGCCGTGCGGACCAGCTTCAACGGCAATGCCAGCCGGAGGTAGGTGCGAGCCCCCACGCTCCATGCGGCGTACGGCAGCAGCTGGATCTGCGACTGGCTCACATCGTACGCGCCGCGCCGCGCCGCGGTATCGGGCGTCGAGTTGCCGAAGCCGTAGAACCTCGACACGTCGAGCCCCGAGACGCGCAGCTGTACGCCGCCCGAGAGCCGGGAGTTGGCGCGCCGCCGATCGTGGCTCAGGGCGATCTCCGCGCCGTGCAGTCCGAGCGAATAGAGCGCGCTCAGGGCGGTACGGCTGGCGAACGGTCGTTGCTCGAAGCCGTAGGTTTCGCGATCGAACCGCCAGCCCACGAGCAGCCCGCGGTCCGAACCGGGGGCGATCACGCGTTTCCAGCCGCTGCGCTCGCCCGAGTCGCGCCCTTCGTCCGGCAAGCCGGCCGGTGAGCGGCTGCCGGGATCGGCCAGGCGCTCCACCCGGAACCGACCGGGGCCGGATGCGAGCACCGGGGCGCCCGTGGTGTAGACGTGCAGCTCGCCGGCACGTGACGAATCGGCGACCTCGGTACCCGAGGCGTCGCTCACGACACGCACCGCGATGGGGGCGCCTCCCGTACCGCGGAGCACGACGCGGGTATCCGCGCCCGCCAGATAGAGCCGCAGCTCTCGCGTGTCCGCCGCGTCGAGGCGGCGATGGAACCACGGCGCCGGCACGTCCGCTCCCGGCGTCGCACGCTCGGCCATCGTCACGTCCAGGTGGCGCGCGTCGGAACTCGCCACCACGACCGACGACGAACGCGTCGAGCCCCACACGTTCACGGTCTCGTTCAGTCGCGCGTACTCGGATGCGGCGAAATGGACCAGCTCGTCGCGCCGCTGCCGGAGCGCAGCGCGCACGTTCGATGCGCTCTTGCGGCCCATCTCCGCGGGCACCGCGGCCGCCACGGAGTCCAGCACGGCGTCGCTCAGCCTCGTCGCGAGCCCCGCGGCCACCGAGGCCCACGCCGAGCGGTCGAGCGCGGCCAGCAACCGCCGGTCGAGCGCATCCGTCGCGTCGTGCGCAGCAGCATCCCCGCCGGGCGGCCCGGTCAGCGTGCGTCCGGCGCGCGCGGGCAGGGCCTCGCGCGGCAACCCGCGCAGCACGCCGCCCAGCCGGGGAAACGCGCGTGCGGGGAGCAGCGGGACCGGGCGCCACACGGTGTCCGCGCCCGTGGCGCACCCGGACCACGTCCAGGTCTGCGGCGCGGCGCCGGTGCCGCCGAGCAGGAAGTCGGCGAGCCGCGCGGTCAGGTAGGCATGGGCATCCACCCGGTCCGCCGGCCCGTCCTTGAGCCTCGCCAGCAATTCGGGCGTGCGAACGACGTCGATGGTGCCCGCTGGATAGCCGGGCGCTTCGCCCGTCGCGGCACGCGGCAGCCGCTCCAGCGTGCCGAGCCGGCCGGCGAATTCGCCGCCGAGATCGCCCAGCGTCGTATCGCGCGGGAAGACCGCCAGGCGAGCGCTCTCGGGCAGCACCCCGATCGCACGATAGAGGGCGCCCGCCACGAGCCGGCCGGCGGGGTGCCACGCGCTCTCTTCGTCGCGGGCGAGCCAGTTCGTCGCGAAGGCACCGGGTCCCAGACCACCCGTCGAAGGCGCGTGGGCGAGCGGGCGGAACAGGAACACGCTCGAATCCGCCGCCGTGAGCACCAGCGCGGCTCCGTGATCCGCACTGTCGAGCGGAGCGGCGCCGCGCGAGTAGGCCGACGCTTCGACCACGTGCGCGCTCAACGTGATGGCCCACAGGTCGCGATAGCCCTGGCCCAGCAGGATCCGCCGCGACACCCCGGCCCTCGCCTGGGGATCGGGCGCGGCGGTCACGGCACCCGTGTCGGATAGGGCGGGGGCGGACGTCTCCACCGTCCCGGCGCGCGTCCCCGGGCCAGGGTCGGGCGTGACCAGCAGCGCAGCGCAGATGGAAAGGCAGGCAACCAGCAAGGCTGCCCGCCTGCGGATGGAATCGGGAGGTCGAAAGGTTCTCAGGGGCATCCGGATGGTCGTCCTACCCCACAGGTGCGCCCGATGTTCCCGATTCCGGCGATGCGCCCACCTGCGGGGGAGTCCCCGCGGGATGGGCGCGACCGCAGCCGCTGGTCGAGTGGCCGCGCGCACCGCGACCGCCCCGTGATGCGGGCCCCCGGGTGGGGCGGGCGGACGGCCGGCAGACGACGGCGGGCGACGAAGATGAATGGGAGCACGCTCACAGTCCGGCGACGACCGAGAGACCGGGCGTCTTCGGTCGTCGAGGGAGGAGCGAAGCCCGTGCCCCTGGCCCCTTCACCACACGTGCGGCACCAGTCGGTACGGGGTCCTTCGCCTGTACTCGGCGTACCCCGGCAGTTCCTTCAGGAGCAGCCGTTCCTCGTCGAGGATGCGCCAGCCCAGCAGCGGCACGACGAGCAGGAACGCCGGCAACGCCCAATAGGAACCGAGTGCCAGGGGAGTGAACAGGAGCATGAGGATCGTCCCGGCGTACATGGGGTGTCGGACCACCGCGTAGGGCCCGGTGGAGATGACCTGCTGGCCGGCCACGACCGTGACCACCCGCGACGCATAGCTGTTCTCGCGGAACACCAGGACGATCACCCCGTATCCCAGCAGGACCATCGCTTCGGCCAGGACGACCAGCACCGCAGGCACATGGGACCAGCCGAAGCGATGATCGAGCCCGGGCAGGAGGAAGGCGGCCATGTACAGGAGGTTGCCGAGCTTGATGATGAGCTTCTGTTCCTGCCCGGGTTCCTGCTGGGAGAGGCGACGCTCCAGCAGCTCGGGATCGTTCTTGAACAGGTACCGGACCACGAACAGCATGGGGAGGCAGAGGAGCGTGATGTAGGCCCATCCATGCCAGTAGGCCAACGTGCCGGCCGGGAGGAAGAAGACCAACCCCATCACCACCGGTGCCAGCCCGAAGCGGAGCCAGACCTTCCGGGCCAGCCCTGCGTGCGATCCGCTCATCGTTCCTCCTGCCTCCCCGTCACCGTTGCCGCTCGAGGTTCCCGGGCCGGCCGGGGCCCTGCGAACGAGTCGCCGGCAATCCTTCGCCCTTCTCAGTACACGAACGGGACGAACCGCCAGGTTCGGCGCGTGTACTCCGCGTACGCGGCCCCGAACTTCTCGACGTTCTCCCGCTCCTCCGCTCGAGCGGTCGCCGCGAGCAGGAGCGTCGCGGCCCCCGCGAGGACCGCGCTCGCCCACGATGGCCCTTTGCAGAACGCACCCCACGCCGCGAGAAGAACTGAGGCATACAGGGGATGGCGGATCCACCGGTACGCGCCCGAGGCGACCAGCACCGACGTCCTTTCGAAGCCCAGGTCGGTCGATCGGCCGTGTGCCGCGTCAGGCCGGCCAAGCCGGTGCAGGAGATCGAAGGCGTGAAGCGCGAGCCATGCGGACGAGGCGAGCAACAGCCAGGACACGAGCTGACGCGGCGCCAGCGGGCGGACGAACCAGCGGCGGGCCTCGACCAGCACGAGCGCCAGCACGCATTCGAACGCGAGGAAGCGCAGACGCCCGTGGGCGTTCGACACGCGCAGGGCTCGCCAGGACATCGCCAGGATGCCGGCAGAGCCGGCGACGAAGACGACGACCTCGATCACGCGATCACGGCCTCCGCGAGCAGCGTACACCCGTTCCCGCCGGCGGCGATGGGCCCGGCCGGCGCAGGTCGGCACGGCATGCGTGCACGACGGGATGGCTCGATCCCGGGACGCGGGACACCAGCCGAGTGCCGAGCGGTGGGACCGGGAAGCGCCGGCGTCCCGCGCCGCACCTGCCCGGATGGACGCAGGGGCGCCTTCGCCGGCTCCGCGATCCGCGAGATTCCCCGCCACGCCCGGGCGCGAGCAGCATCGATAGGGGATTCGCGGCGAGGCCGGGGGCCTCACCGCTCTTGCGTTGACGTGAGCTGCTCGCGACATCACCCGTGAGGTCACGAACGACGATGCCACTGTCGGCCGGCACCCGCCTGGGCCCCTACGAGGTGGTGGCCCCGCTCGGAGCGGGCGGGATGGGCGAGGTCTATCGCGCACGCGACACGCGGTTGGGTCGCGACGTGGCGGTCAAGGTGCTGCCCACGCACCTGTCCGGGAATCCGGAGGCCCGCGCCCGGTTCGAGCGCGAGGCGCGCGTCGTCTCGTCGCTCAACCACCCGCACATCTGCGTGCTCCACGATCTCGGCCGCGAGGGCAGCGTCGACTTCCTCGTGATGGAGCTGGTCGAAGGCGAATCCCTCGCGCAGCGGATCACGCGTGGTCCCCTGCCGGTCGCCGAGGTGGTGCGGATCGGGTGCGAGATCGCCGACGCGCTCGACCGCGCCCACCGGGCGGGCGTGGTGCACCGCGACCTCAAGCCCGCCAACGTGATGCTCTCCCGCTCGGGCGCCAAGCTCATGGACTTCGGGCTGGCGCGCGAGCCGCGCCGCACCGGGGTCATGAGCCGGGTGGGCACGGGCCCGGGATCGGAATCACAATCGCCGACCGTCGCCACTCCGCTCACGGTCGAGGGCACGTTCGTCGGGACGAGCCACTACATGGCGCCGGAGCAGTTCGAGGGCCGCGAAGCGGACGCGCGCAGCGACCTGTGGGCACTGGGCTGCGTGCTGTACGAGATGGCGACCGGGCGGCGGGCCTTCGACGGCGCGACGCCGGTGTCGCTCATCTCGTCCATCATGAAGGACGAGCCGCGGCCGTTCACGGAGGTGACGCCGTCCGCGCCCACCGCGCTGGATCGGGTGATCCGCGCCTGCCTCGTCAAGGATCCCGAGCAGCGCTGGCAGAGCGCGCGCGACCTCGGGGTGGCGCTGCGCTGGCCGGTGGCCGAGGCGGCAGCCGCGGGACGCCCGGACGGCGGTCTCGTCGAGCGCGAGTTCGTGCTCACCGCGACGCACGTCCGGCAGCTCGCCGAGCGGAATCCCCGCCTGGTCGGCTACCCGGTGACCTACGTGGACAACCAGGTTCCGTCCGATCGCCTGGTGGTGTTCCTGCACGGCCTGGGCGCCGACGGCGGCCAGTTCGCCATGTTCCTGAACGCCTCGCCGCACCGCGCGATCGCGGTCACGCTGGTCGGGTTCGGGAAGCAGGAACGGCGCCGCCCGACGCTGGGGCTCGACGACCACTCGCGGGTGCTGCGCATGTTCCTGCGCGAGATCGTGGGCGAGATCCGGCCGAAGCGCGTGCTGCTGGTCGGGCACTCGGCCGGCGCGGACCAGCTCCTGCGCATGCTGCACGACGAGGACGCGGCGGGCGTCGCGGTGGATGGCCTCATCGCGCTGGGACCGAACGTCAGCCTGGACACCTGCTTCGCCACGCGCCTGTACGCCCGGATCGACGCGGCCAATCCCGACGGCACGCTGTCGATCCTCAAGTCCCTCGCCGAGCACATCAACACGCTCGAGACCTGGCTGGTGGTGCAGAGCTACTTCGCGCAGATGTTCATCAAGCTCGGCACCGAGCTCGAGCCGCTGCGGCGCTACGCAGCCGACCTCGTGCGCCCGTTCGAGCAGCCCGGCGATCCGCTGGCTGACTGGTATCGAAGCGCCAAGCGACGGGTCCCGCACGTGCGCCTGGTGTTCTCGAACGAGGAGTCCGCGGCCGCCGAGGCGTTGCTCGCCAGGCACCTCGACGACAACGTGCTGGGCGACGAGTTCGTCGAGGACTCGTTCGT
>JBAIWU010000495.1:0-6677 GCA_037917155.1 Candidatus Eiseniibacteriota bacterium | reverse complement strand
GGCGCGGCCGTGCGGCGCGCGGCCGCCGAGCGACGCGAGGCCGCGCGCGGACGCGGACCGCGCGACGCGCCGCCGCGGATGCGCGAGAGGCGACACCGCGATGGGACGGCGCGTCGCCGCGGCGGGGCAAGCCGGTACCGCGCCGGGGATTCTCACACCTAAACTTAGTCGGGCCGGTTGACCTTGCCTTTAGCAAGCCCTAACCTTGTCAATGCAGATTGGCCTGCTCCTCCTCCCCACTCCCTGCCCGGAGGTGACATGCAACTGGGTAAGAAGATCCGAGACCTCCGCCTTCGTCGCGGCCTCACCGTCCAGCAGCTCGGAGAGGCCACCGGACTCTCCAAGGGATTCATCAGCCAGGTCGAGAACTCGCGCACCTCGCCCTCGCTGGCCACGCTCCAGGACCTCGCCCGCGCGCTCGAGACCTCGGTCGCCTACCTCGTGGTCGAGGAGGAGCGCGTGCCGTACGTCGTGCGGGCGGCGGAGCGGCCGCGCCTGCAGCTCGGCGGCACGACGTCGCGCGTCGAGGTGCTGTCGGCGCAGCCGCGGCGCAACCTCGAGCTCATCGTGGCCGAGCTGCCCGCCGGCGTGACGGCGGGCGAGCGGCGCCACTACCATCACGGCGAGGAGGTCATCCTCTGCCTCGAGGGCCGCGTCAGCCTCGCGTGCGGCGAGCACACGCTGATCCTCGAGACCGGGGACTCGTGCCACTACGACGGGCGCGTGCCGCACTCCCTCGAGAACGCCGGCACGACGCCCGCGCGGATCCTCATCGCCATGACGCCCGCCGGCTTCGAGCCGGTGCTGCGAACGCACGGCGCCGTGATGCACTCGATCGACTCGGACATCGCGTTCGACTCCGCACCCTGACGGGCCGCCCGCATACGCTCCTTCCGCGGACGGCGGCTCCCACGAGCCGCCGTTCGCGTTCGCACGGGACCGCCGCATGAAGCCGCTGCTCCGCGCCATCCGGGACTTCCGCGACGCCGCGCGCCTCTTCTCGCGCCCGGCGCGCTTCTACCTGCTCGCCGAGTTCCTCGTCTGGACGGCGTACGGCATCTACAGCGTGCTGTTCAACCTCTACCTTGTCGAGGCGGGGTACTCCGAGCGCTTCGTCGGGCGAGCGATCGCCATGACCGCGGTCGGGCTCGCCGCGGCCGCGCTGCCCGCCGGCCTGCTCGCGGAGCGCTGGAGCCGGCGCAAGTGCATCGTGCTGGGCGCGGCGCTCGAGGCGGTCGGCCAGGCACTGCGCGCGGGCACCACGCACGCGCCCACCATCCTCGCGGCGGGCGTGCTCATCGGCGTCGGCCAGTCGCTGTTCCAGATCGCGGCGGCGCCCTTCATCACCGAGCACTCCACCCCGCGCGAGCGAACCCACCTGTTCAGCTCGTTCTTCGCCTCGGCCCTGCTCGCCGGCGTGCTCGGCAGCGCGGTCGGCGGCGCGCTGCCGCACGCCGTGCAGGCGCTGGTGCGCGGCATGCCGCTGTTCGCGGCCTACCGCGCCTCGCTGCTCGTCGGCGTCGCCCTGGCGGCGTGCTCGCTCGTGCCCCTGCTCGCCATGGGGCGCCTCGAGGAGAAGCCGCTCGCGCAGGACGCCGAGCCCGTGACCCGCGAGGACCGGCGGCGGCTGGTGCCGATCGCGCTCAACTCGCTGCTCATCGGCATGGGCGCGGGTCTCGTGATCCCGTTCATGAACCTCTACTTCAAGGACCGTTTCCAGTGCTCGAGCACCCAGATCGGCGGCTTCTTCTCGATCGCGCAGGTGTTCACGGCGACGGCGGCCCTGCTGGGTCCGGCGCTGGCGCGTCGCTTCGGCAAGCTGCGCACCGCGGTCACGTCCGAGCTGCTGAGCCTGCCGTTCCTCGTCACGCTGGGTGCGGAGCGCCGGCTCGCCGTCGCGGCGGTCTCGTTCTGGCTGCGCGCGACGCTCATGCAGGCCGCCACGCCGCTGCTCCAAACGTTCATCATGGAGGCGATGCCGCGGGCGCTGCGCGCGCGCGCGACGAGCCTGATCAACCTCGTGTGGAACCTGGGCTGGGGCGTGAGCGCCGTGCTCGCCGGCACCGTGATCGAGCGCTTCGGCTACGCGACGCCCTTCTACGTCACGGCCGCGCTCTACGCGATCGCGGCGACGACGTTCTGGGCGGCGTTCCGCCGCCTGCCCGAGACCGGCGAGGACGTGCGCCTGAGCGAGGAGGCGAAGGGTCTCCGCGGCGACGGCCTCGCCCCCGACTGAGCCCGCCCGGGGCGCGGATTCCGCGTGACGCGCCGGGGGCGCCGCGGCTAGGCTGCGCGCGAGCCCCACGGGCCGAAGCCAGGGACGAGCGGAGGAACGAGGCGCCATGAAGCGACTGATCCTGCTGATCGTGGTCGCCGCCGCCGCGTGGTACGGCTGGCATCACTGGGCCGGCCTGCGCGGGGCGCCGACGAACGAGGTCGTGATCGAGAACCGCAGCGGACGCACGCTGGGGCGCGTGCGCCTCTCGATCTCGGGCCAGGAGTACCCCGCCTACGACTCGCTCTACGACGGCAAGAGCGTGACGCAGGCGTTCCCGCTCAACGTCCGCGACGGCCAGTTCGAGCTGCACTGGGTGCTGCAGGGCGTGATGGGCGAGCCGCAGTGGACGGGCGGGATGGTGACCGCGGGCCCGGTGCGCATGCGCCACCGGCTGCAGGTGGGGCCCGACAACGGCGTCATCTGGTCCTCGGCGCCGATCCCGGCCGAGACGAAGTAGCGCGGCGGCGGGCGCGCGCGGCGCCGGGGCGGCTCAGGCGACGCCGGCGGCGCGCGCGGGCTGCGCCACCGCGTCGGCCGAGAGGTCCTGGCGCTTGATCTTGCCCGTCGTCGTCTTGGGGAACTCCTGGCGCCGCACGATCACGCGCTTGACCCGCTTGTAGGGCGCGAGGTGGCTGCAGCGCGCGTCGACGTCGGCGCGCAGCGTCGCCTCGACGAACGCGTCGTCGCACGCCCTTCCCTGCGCCCGCGCGGCCAGCTCGAGCTCGGGCAGGTTGGGATAGATGTGCGCGTGCACCTCCTCCCGCTCGCCGCGCGCGTCGCGCCCGGCCGCCACGACGACCTCGAGCACGTACGGGCTGTCCCCGAGCTGCACCTCGATCTCCTCGGGGTAGATCTTCTTGCCCGCCGCGGTCGCGATCATGTTCTTGAGCCGCCCGGTGATCCGCACGCGCCCGTCGGGCAGGAAGCGCCCGAGGTCGCCGGTGTAGAACCAGCCGTCGCGCAGCACCTCGGCCGTGCCGGCCGGGTTGCCGTAGTAGCCGAGCATGACGTTGGGACCGCGCACGACGATCTCGCCGTTGCCGTCGGCGTCGGGCGAGTCGATGCGCACCTCGATCCCGGCCATGGGCCAGCCCACGCCGCCCGGGCGCGAGCGGGAGGGCAGGTTGAAGCACACGACCGGGCTCGTCTCGGTGAGCCCGTAGCCCTCGACCATCGTCCAGCCGAAGTCGGTGAAGCCCCAGAACACCTCGGGGGCGAGCGGCGCCGCGCCGCAGGCGAAGATGCGGATCCCCGCCAGGCCCGCCTTCTCGCGCACGGGACGCAGCAGCGTGCGGCCGACGCGGGCGCTCGTCGTCCAGCGCACGAGGCGCGTGGTCCAGAACAGCCCCTTCACCAGCAGGCGGCGCGGCGCGGGCAGGTCCTCGATTCCGCGGTGGATCGCGGTGAGCAGCTTCTCGTAGAGCAGCGGCACCGCGACGAAGATGGTCGCACCCGAGTCGCGCATGTCCTCGCGGAGCTGCTTCGAGTCGAGGCCGCGCGCGTACGCGACGCTCGCCCCGGTGCGCATCGTGCACAGGAAGCCGATCGTCGACTCGAACGTGTGGTGCATGGGCAGGATGCTCAGCATGCGGTCGCCCGGCCCGCAGTCGATCGAGCGCGCCACGCCCTCGGCGTTCGAGAGCAGGTTCGTGTGCGAGAGCATCACGCCCTTCGCCTGGCCCGTCGTGCCCGAGGTGAACAGGATCACCGCGAGGTCGCCGGGCTCCGCGCGCGGCGGTCGCGGCCCCTCGTCCGGGAAGAGGCGCTGCGCCTCGTCCCACGACGGCGCGTCCGGCATGGCGTCGAGCCCGATCACCCGGAGGTCGCGCAGCCGCCCGTCGCGCACCGCGTCGGCGACGGGTCGCAGCCGGCCGCTCGTGATCACGTGCGTCGCGCCCGCGGTGGCGAGGATCTCCCCGACCTCCTGCGCCTTGAGCTGCGCGTCGAGCGGCACCACGACGCCGCCCGCCTCGAGGATCGCGAGGTACGCGAGCCCCCACTCGGGGCGGTTCTCGCTCTGGATGCCGACGCGGTCCCCGGGCCGGACGCCCTCGCGCTCGAGCAGCGCGGTGAAGGCGTGCGTCGCGCGGGCGGCCCGGGCGAAGGTGAAGCCGGTCCAGCCCTCGGCGGTGCGCCGCAGCAGGAACGGGGTCTCACCGTACTGGCGCGCCGCGAAGTCGGCGAGCTGCGGCAGCAGCCGCACGACCGGTGTGGGCGCCGGGGTGCGCGGGGATTGCATGATGCTACGAGGCTAGAGGGTCCGTGCGACCGGGGTCAAGGCTTGCGGCGCGCGACGACGAGGTGCGACATGACCTCGCCGGGGTCGAAGAGGAGCCGGTCGAGACCTTCGCACACGAGCTGGATCACGATGTAAAGGAACCGCACAGGCAGCTCGGTGAGCACCCGCAGCGGCCCGCGGTTCAACCGGTTGAGCGGGGCGATGAGCGAGAGGCCCACGCGCGCCCACAGCCCGCCGATCGGGATGAACTCGAGCGGCTCGAATCCTGCGGCCTGGAGCTGGTACGCGGCGCCGTGGCGCGTGTAACGGTAGTAGTCCACGTGCAGGGGGTAGAGCGGCCCCATCTGGACGCACTCGAGCAGCAGCGCGCCGCCGGGCCGCAGCACGCGGCGCACCTCGGCGAGCATGCGCTGCGGCTCGGGAACGTACGTGAACATCGCCAGGCCCATCACGGTGTCGAACGAGCCGGCGCGGAACGGCAGCGCCTCGGCCCGCGAGTACGCGACCGGCGTCGCGTCGCCGAGGTCGGGCGAGCCGAGCAGGTCGGTGCCCCAGTAGCGCGTCACGCGGCCGTCGAACAGCCGCGCGAACGGCATCGCGCCGCAGCCCACGTCGAGCAGGTCTCCGCGGGCGTGCGTCCGGGCGCGCTCGAGGGCGCGGATCAGCTTGTGGTGCGCGAGCCAGTTGAACTTCCAGAACGTCCAGCGGCCGATCGATCCCGCCGTCGCCCGGCGCCAGGTGGCACTCATGCCGTCGCCCACTCGATCACGTGCTCCCCCAGGTTCACCCGGGCTTCGGCCGTCCCGGCCTCCACCTTGACCTCGCCGTCGGCCGCGCCGCCGTGCTCGGCGGCCGGGTGGAGCCGCGCGCCCGTCGCGCCCGCCGGCGCCGGGAAGCGGAGCGGCCCGCGCGGCACGCCGTAGTGCCGCAGCAGCACGCCGCGCGAGCCCAGCGGGCGCAGCGACCACGCGCGCTCCACGAGCGAGCGCACCTCGACGTCGGTGAGGAACACGGCGCCGTCGGCGCACAGCCGGCGCAGCAGCTCGCGCAGTGCCGCGCGCCCGGCCTCGGACCAGTGCGGGTCGAGGTGCGCGTAGTTGAGCCGGTGGCTGCTGATCACCGCCGGCTGGCCACGGGACCACGCCTCGCGCGCCGCGCGGTGCGCCGCGTCGCCGCCCACCTTCCCGCCGCCGTCGTCGCGACCACGCGGCTCGAACGCGATGCGCGGCGGCATGTAGAAGCGCGCTCCCGCGCGCAGCGGGAAGCGCAGGCCGAGCCAGCGGCGCCGGAGCGCCACGAGGTGGCCGGAGCCCTGCTCCGGCTTGCCCTGCAGCGTCGTCAGGCCGAGCGACTCGGCCTCGGCCTCGAGCCAGTCGTCGAAGCGGTAGTCCGGCGGGCAGAACGACGTGGGCGCGCGGCCGAAGAGCGCCGTGAAGCGCGCGACCGCCTCGCGCAGGAGGCGCGCGCGAACCTCGCGTGGCTCCGAGGGGTCGTACTCGCCGCCCGCCTCGACCGCCGCGCAGACCGGGCTCTGGCACTCGTGCGCGAGCCGCGCGTCGTGCTGGCCGATGCGCAGCGCGTGCAGCCACGCCGTCTCGGGCAGGTGGTGCAGGCCGTGCAGCTCCGCCCACCACACGCCGCGCCGGTGCGCCTCGGCGTACGCCTCGAGCAGGCCGCGCCGCAGCCAGCGCGCCGGCAGCGCGTCGAGCCCGGTGACGGGCAGCTCGCGCACCTCGAAGAGCGGCGGCACGAGCCGCGACCAGTCGGGCGTCGCGACGATCGTGTTCGCCTGCCACACCGGCGGCAGCCCGTCGCCGCCACGGAACTCGAGCAGCAGCTCGACGAGCGCGCGCACGTCGGTGGCGCTCTCGAGCGTCGAGCGGCCGTAGCGCTGCCCCGGGACGCTGCGGAACGCGGGCTCGCCCGCCAGCACGCGGTGCGCCTGCTCGTCGGGCACCCACGCGCAGAGGCCCCAGTCGTCGCTCTCCAGCACCACGGCCTTCAGTCGATGCCAGTCGAGGTTCACGCGTCGCTCCCAGCGGTGACGGCCAGCCCCAGCCCGGAACAGCGGGCGCGCGGGACTATAGCCCGGCCCCTTCCCGGGCCGCGAACGGCGTCGCGGCATCGCGGGGCGCCGGCGCGGCGCCGCTGGGCGGCGCT
>JBAIWU010000494.1:0-6530 GCA_037917155.1 Candidatus Eiseniibacteriota bacterium | reverse complement strand
GGGGCCGCGGCGCGCTCGTCCCGTGGTCATCGGCACGCGACCGCCGCGCCCCCAGCGCCGCGGGCGCCACGCCCCTGGAGCGCCGCGCCCGGCGCTCCTCCGCGGGACGTCCCATCATGCACCCGCGGCACGTTTCGCGCACGGTTGCCACCTTCCCGTCTCGCAATGGCTTCGAATCCCGTCGGGGACGCCGGAGAGCACCTCCCTCCGCCGGCGCCAGGCCCCTCACCCGCTCCGTGACGCGGTACGATCAGGATGCTGCCCGATCGAACGCCGCTCGCCGCGGCCGCCACCGCCTGCTGGATCCCGCAGACGTCGTGACGTGGCATGGATCGCGGCGTGCAGCGTGCCCATCGCGATGCGACGGGCGAATTCCCCGTATAAGCCCGCGCGGTCCTCCTCCGACTCGCGGCGCAGCCATCGCACGAGCCAGGACCGCCCCCGCATCTCGAGGCCGTTGAAGGCGAATACGTCCGCCCCCACCGCACGGGGTCCGCCGTTCATGCGGCCGCAGCCCACCCGGGTGGCGTCATGACCCCGCCGCTACCGCGGGCGCACGATCGCGATGCTGGCCGAATGGCCGTGCTGGAAGTTGCGGCCGCCGACCGGGCCGATCTCGCCCGCGCAGAACATCCCGGCGACCGGCACCCCGCCGCCCAGCGCGCCCTGCAGCGTCGTCACGTCGCGGTCGGGCACGCCGTGCAGCAGCCGCCCGCGGCCGTTGCACGCGAACAGCAGCGCGGCGGCGGCGCGCGAGTCGACGAGCTGCGGCGACAGCAGCATCTCGAGGTCCGCCAGCGCCGCGCGCGCGTCGAGCACGTGCAACCGGATCTTCTCGCGCGGCGTCACGAGGTCGCCCACGGCGATCGCGCCGCGCTCGCGATCGGCGCCGAGCAGGTTGCGGATCAGGTAATCGCCCCGCCCGCTCGCGTCGCCGCGCGCGGGCCGTCCCACGTCGAGGCCGTTGCGCAGGCGCTCGCGATCGGCCTCGGGCAGCCCGCCGAGCACCTGCTCGATGCGCTCGAGCGCGGGCTGGCCGTCGAGCGTCACGATGACGTTGTCCTCGACGTGGGTCACGTCGAGCGACGGGCCGACCGGCGCGCAGCCCTGCGAGACGACGACGTCGGCGCGCAGCGCGCCGTGCAGCGCGATCGCCACCGCGCCCGTCGAGTCGAGCCAGTCGTTCAGCAGCAGCGCGTTGCCGCCGGGCCGCACGGCGGCGCTCGCCATGCCGCCCGCCACGCGCACGCCGGGCGCGAAGCGATTGAAGAGCCCCAGCACCCGCTCGACGTCGAGCGAGAACGGGTCGCCCACGAGCAGCACGAGCTCGGCGCCGCGCGCCCCGGGCGCGCGCAGGTCGAACGCCGCCTCGTCCTCGACCGGCTCGCGCCAGACCTCCGCCGCGAGCAGGAACGGCCTCACCTCGACGCCCGGCAGCCGGGCCGCGAGGACCGAGAGCGTGGTGCCCTGCTCGACCTCGCGCTCGGAGGTGACCGTGCCGCGCGCGCTCGCGCCCGCGAGGCAGCCCGGCGCGAGAGCCGCGCGGAGCACGTCGGCCGCGGCCTGCGCGTGCGCGACGTGCGGCGCGGGCAGGAACGCGAGGCAGAGGTCGACCGGCCCCTCGCCCAGCGCCGCGCGGATCGCGGCCGCGGCCTCGGCTGCCGCGGCGGGGGCGTCGGGACTCTCCGAGTGCGCGCTCGCCCAGCGCATGCGCGCCGCCCCGTCCATGCGCTCAGGCCCCGCGGAGGATCTCGCGGGCGATCACCATGCGCTGGATCTCGCTCGTACCCTCGCCGATCTCCATGAGCTTCACGTCGCGGTGCATGCGCTCGACCGGCACGTCGCGGCAGTAGCCCATGCCGCCGTGGATCTGGATGGCCTTGTCGGTCACCCAGTTCCCGATCTCGCTCGCGAACAGCTTGGCCATGGACGCTTCCTTGGTGAACGGCCGGCCCGCGTCCTTGAGCTGGGCGGCGTGGTAGACGAGGTGGCGGGCCGCCTCGATCTTCATCGCCATGTCCGCGAGCATGAACTGCACGCCCTGGAAGTTCGCGATGGGCTGGCCGAACTGGTGCCGCACCTTGGCGTACGCGACGGAGTGCTCGTACGCGCCCTGCGCGATGCCGAGCGCCAGCGCGCCGATCGAGATGCGCCCGCCCTCGAGCGTCTTCATGAACGCCTTGAAGCCCCCGGCGGGCTCGCCGATCATCTGCTCGTCCGGCACGACGCAGTCCTCGAACACGACCTCGACGGTGTCCGAGCCGCGCAGGCCCATCTTCTTCTCCTTCTTGCCCACGCGGAAGCCCGGCGTCGCGGTGTCCATGATGAACGCCGAGATGCCCGACGTGCCCTTGCCCGGCTGGGTCACCGCGGTGAACGTGATGAACTTCGCGTAGCTCGCGTTCGTGATGTAGATCTTCGAGCCGTTCACCTTCCAGCCGTCCGCCATCCTCACCGCGCGCGTCTGCGTGCCGCCGGCGTCGGAGCCGGCGTTGGGCTCCGTGAGCCCGAACGCGCCGATGGCCTCGCCCTTCGCCATGGGCGTGAGGAAGCGCCGCTTCTGCTCCTCCGAGCCCGCGCCGTACACGGGCCCGCAGCCCAGCGAGACGTGGGCGGCCAGAGTGATGCCCGTCGAGGCGCACACGCGGCCCACCTCCTCGACCGCGATCGCGTACGAGAGCGTGTCCATGCCGGCGCCGCCGTACTCCTCGGGGTACGGCAGGCCCATCAGGCCCAGCTCGGCCATCTGTCGCACGGCCTCGTGCGGGACCGTCTCGGTCTCGTCGAGCTCGCGCGCGCGGGGCGCGACCACGTCCTCGGCGAAACGGCGCACCATGTCGCGGACCTGGTGGTGTTCTTCGCGCAGCATCTGCATTCGGTGGCGACTCCGGGAAGGGCGAAGGACGCCGGGGGCGCCCGGGCGGGCGGAACCTGCACCCCGGGGGGAGGCAATGCGCCGGCGAAGCTACATGAAATACGCTTTGCGGCGCCAGCCCGCGCACGGCGGGCGCGGCCCCCGCGGCGTCCCGCTCAGCGAATGGGGCGATACAGCCCGCGCAGGAGCGAGAATCCGCACAGCGTCACGTGCGGGCCGCCGGAGGGGTCCGGCTGCAGCCGCCCGTCCGGATCGACCGACAGCAGCAGGTGGCGACCCGTCGCGTCGAGCTTCTCGAAGTCGACCGCGCGCAGCCGCTCGGCCATGCGCACGAGCAGCGCGAGGTAGGCGGCCTCGTCGAGCAGCCCGTACTCGTACGCGGTCAGCGCGTCGAGGCTGAAGACGACGCGCGGCTCGCCGGCCTCGCGCTGGGCGCGGCCGTCGGGATCGAGCGGCACGACCAGCTCGTGCGGCGCGAGGCTCTCCGCCGGCAGCGGCGTGCGCGCGAGGCGCTCGCGCGTGCGCGCGAGCGTCGCGGCGGCCTCCGCCTCGTCGAGCACGCCGTCCTCCGCCGCGCGATCGAGCGCCGAGACGCCGCGCCCGAACTCGGCGCCCGGCGGCGGATCGACGCCGTGGTACGTGTCCCAGAGCGTGTAGTAGTCGTGCTCCGGGCTCAGCGCGGGGGCGCGTGGCGGCTCGCCGGCGGCGGCCTGCACGGAGGCGAAGCGGCGCGGGTCGAGCAGGCGCACGGCCTTCACGCTCGCGTGCCCGGTGCGGTAGATCGCGCGCGGGCGCACGGTCGGGATCCCCATCTCGCGCAGGAGCGTCGCGATCGCCACCTCCTCGAACGGGCTGTTGAACCCGTGCGCGCGGATGCTCCGGCCCTCCGCCGTGAGCGGGTCCACGCGCGGCCGGAGGCCCACCCGCGAGCGCCGGTAGACAACGTCGACGTGGTCGCGCGGGCGCGTGCGGTAGACCTCGTTCGCGGCCGAGAGCTTCACCCGCGGCGTGCGCCGCCAACGGTCGGGCAGGAAGTAGTCGAACAGGCCCGCGTCGGCGCCCACGACCCACAGCTCGCCGCCGTCGGGCGACGGCCCGAAGCGGTACCCGACGCCGAACACCTCGACCGCGGGCAGCTCGGGCGGGCCCGGCGCGGGTGCGGTCTCGGGGGGCGCGCCGAGGTGCAGGTACTGGCGCCGCCGCGCGGTCCGGTACTCGCGCTGGTGCTCGGGCGTGCGCTGCAGGAGCTCGAAGTCCACGAGCCCGTACACGAGCCGGCCGTCCCGCCGCATCAGCTCCGCGCCGTCGTGCGCGCGCCGCCGGAGGATGAAGTGGCGCGGCTTGTTGTCGAGCACGCGGAAGCCGCGCCCGGCCAGCTCGCCGCCCACGCGCGCCGTCAGCTCGCGCAGGGCCTGCTCGTCGAGTTCGCCGTCGAGGAAGAGCTGCTCGGCGTCGCGGCCCTCGAGCCAGCTGTACACGAGCACGTAGATGCGGCGGATGTCGAGCTCGATCGCCTTGACCGCGTCCTCCTGGTCCTCGGCCATCTGGAGCCGGTGTCCGTGGAAGCTGCTCGTGCTGCGGCCCAGCTCCCACAGGTCGAAGCGCTCGGGCGGCGCGTAGATCGCCAGCGGCCGCTGCGTCAGCGCGTGCGTGCCGCGCGGCCCGCCGCCCGTGCGCCGCAGTTCCATGACGAGCCCGAACTCCTCCATGGGCCCGTTGAAGCGCGCCTGCGCGATCACCTCGGGTGCCACGTCGGGCGGGAACGTCGTGCTGACGACGATGGGCACGTCCTGCGCGACGCGCGAGAACTTGACCACCAGCTCACCGCCGGGCCCCGGGCCGGGGCGCGGGCGCACGCGGTACACGTGCCCCGTGGAGCCCTTGAGCCGCTCCCCCTCGCGCGCGTACCACTCGTCGGCGTACCAGCGCGCGGGCATGAGCGCGTCGAGGCACGGCCAGCCGAGGCGCGTCACCCACAGGTCGCCGCCCTCGGGCGGCAGCACGTGCGCGTACTCGACCCCGAACGCGCGCACGATCGACCCCGCGGGCAGCGCGTCGAACGCCTCCGCGGGCACGGCCGGCGCGAGCGCGCCGGCCGCACCGGTGATGCCGTCCGCGATCATGACGGGACGTCGTGGGTGACGTACTCCGGGTACTCCGGGAACCACATCGAGTGCGCGACCAGCGGCTCGACCTCGTGGTCCTCGATGCGGCGGCCGATGCTCAGGTCACGCGCCTTGCGCACGACCGCGGCGGCGATGTGCGCGCTGACGCGCCGCAGCTCGCTGACCTCCGGGTAGACCGCGCCGCGCGCCAGGCGCGCGTCGGAGACGAGGTCCGCGAGCACGTGCGCCGCGGTCAGCATCAGCTCGTCCGGCACCTCGCGCGCCTCGCTCAGGATGCAGCCGAGGCCCACGCCCGGGAAGATGAACACGTTGTTGCCCTGGCCGAACTCGAACGTGCGTCCCTGGTACTCCACCGGCGCGAACGGGCTCCCGGTCGCGATCACCGCGCGGCCCTCGCTCCAGCGCAGCGCCTCCGCGGGCGTGCACTCGACGAGCGACGTGGGGTTGCTGAGGGGGAAGATGACGGGGCGCTCGACGTGCGACGCCATCTCGCGCACGATCGCCTCGTCGAACAGCCCGGCCACCGCGGACGTGCCGATGAGCACCGTGGGCTGCACGCGGCGCACGACCTCGAGCAGGCGGTACGGCTCCGGCCCCTCGAAGCCCCAGCCGGCCAGCTCGGCCTCGGTCATCGCGACCGGGACCTTGTGCGGGTCCGCGATGCGCGAGTGGACCGTGAGCAGCCCGCGGCTGTCGGTGAACACGAGCGCCCGGTGGACCTGCTCGGGCGTCATGCCCTCCTCCGCCATCGCGGCCGCGATGAGCCGCCCGATGCCCACGCCCGCCGCTCCGGCGCCCGCGAACACGATGCGCTGCTCGGCGAGGTGGCCGCCCGTGATGCGCAGCGCGCCCAGCAGGCCCGCGAGCGCGACCGCCGCGGTGCCCTGGATGTCGTCGTTGAACGACGGGATGCGGCGGCGGTAGCGGTCGAGGATGGTGAACGCGGTGCCCTTGCGGAAGTCCTCCCACTGCAGCAGCGCGTGCGGGAAGACCTCGATGACCGCCTCGACGAACGCCTCGATGAACTCGTCGTACGGCCGCCCGCGCAGCCGCCGCGAACGGTAGCCGAGGTAGTAGCGGTCCTCGAGCAGGCCGGGGTTGTCCGTGCCCACGTCGAGGCTGATCGGCAGCGTGTGCTTCGGGTGGATCCCCGCCGCCCCGCAGTAGAGCGCGATCTTGCCGCACGGGATCCCCATGCCGCCCGCGCCCTGGTCGCCGAGCCCGAGGATGCGTTCGTTGTCGGTCGCCACGATCAGGCGCACGTCGGGATCGGCGACGTTGCGCAGCAGCGCCGGGATGCGATGGATGTTCTCCGGCGTGATCCACAGCCCGCGGGGGCGCCGGAAGATGTGGCTGTAGCGCTGGCACGCCTTGCCCACCGTCGGCGTGTAGACGATGGGCATGAGCTCGGCGAGGTTCTGGAAGAGCACGCGGTAGAAGAGGACCTCGCTGCGGTCGAGCAGGGACTGCAAGAAGACGTAGCGGTCGAGGTCGTCGTTCTTCTTGCGGTACATGGCGAGGCTGCGCGC
>JBAIWU010000493.1:0-3907 GCA_037917155.1 Candidatus Eiseniibacteriota bacterium | reverse complement strand
GATCCCGGCCGCGCACGCTCCCGCGCTCGCCGCGCCGCCGCGGACCGGCGGCGCGCCCGCGGCGCCCGCGACGCCCGCGAAGGCCGTGCCGCTCGAGATGAAGCTCTTCAAGGGGTTCGGCTTCCGCGCGCTCGGGCCCGCGAGCATGGGCGGGCGCGTGTCGGACTTCGCCGTCGTCGAGAAGGACCCGGCGACGTTCTACGTGGCGACGGGCACCGGCGGGCTGTTCAAGACGACGAACGAGGGCACGACGTGGTCGGCGGTGTTCGAGAAGGAGGCCGTCGCGTCGATCGGCGCCGTCGCGCTGTGGCAGAAGAACCCGAGCGTCGTCTGGGTCGGCACGGGGGAGGCGAACAGCCGCAACTCCTCGTCGTGGGGCCGCGGCGTCTACCGCTCCGGCGACGGCGGCGCGACCTGGACGTGCGTCGGGCTCGAGCCGACGGCGAGCATCGGCCGGATCGTCTGCGACCCGGCCGACAGCAACGTCGTCTACGTGGCGGCGCTGGGCCGGCTCTGGGGCGAGAACCCCGAGCGCGGCGTCTTCCGAACTCGCGATGGCGGAAGGACATGGGAGCATGTCCTCAAGATCGACTCGAAGACCGGGGCAATCGACATCGCGATCGACCCGGCGCAGCCGAAGACGCTCTACGCGGCGATGTACGCGCGGCGCCGCACGCCGTGGTCGTACGCGGGCGTGAGCGAGACGGGCGGGATCTGGAAGAGCACCGACGGCGGCGACCACTGGGCGAAGCTGACCGCGGGGCTGCCGAAGCGCACCGGGCGGATCGGACTGTGCGTGTACCGGAAGAACCCGAGCGTGGTCTACGCCGTGATCGAGTCCGACGAGGGCGGGCGGCTCGGCGAGTTCGAGGAGGCCAGCCGCTCCGGCGGCGTGTTCCGCAGCGACGACGCCGGCGCGACGTGGAAGCGCATCAGCGCGTTCACGCCGCGCTCGTTCTACTTCAGCCAGATCCGCGTGCAGCCCGACGACAGCACGCGCGTCTACCTGCCGGGCACGGACCTCTTCTACTCCGACGACGGCGGGGTCACGTTCGTCGGCGACGGCGCGCGCAACCTGCACCCGGACTGCCACGCGATGTGGATCGACCCGGGCAACGGCAAGCACGTGCTGCTGGGCACGGACGGCGGCGTGTTCCAGAGCTTCGACCGCATCGCCACGTGGGAGTTCGTGAACAACCTCGCAATCGGCGAGTTCTACAACCTCGCCGCCGACCTGCGCGAGCCGTTCTATCGCGTGTACGGCGGGCTCCAGGACAACCAGAGCTGGGGCGGGCCGGTGCGGACGGGCTTCGAGGCGAACGCGTTCGGCGACGGCGCCGACGGCGGGATCTCGAACCCCGACTGGTACGTGCTCGGCGGCGGCGACGGCTTCCACGTCGGCGTCGACCCCCAGTGCCCCGACACGGTCTACTTCGAGTCGCAGGGCGGCGAGCTCGAGCGCCTCGACCTCGCGAGCGGCGCGGCGCGCTACTGCCGGCCGTCGAACAACGAGGGCGAGCCCGTGTTCCGCTACAACTGGAACACGCCCTTCCTCGTCTCGCCGCACGATCCGACGGTGCTGTGGATGGGCGCGCAGTACGTGCTCAAGCTCACGTCGCGCGGCGAGCGCTGGGAGCGCATGAGCCCCGACCTCACGACGCACGATCCGGCACGCATGGCCACGGGCGGCTCGGGCGCCGAGACCTACTGCACCATCGTCTCGCTCGCCGAGTCGCCGGTGAAGGCGGGCGTCGTGTGGGCGGGCACGGACGACGGCAAGGTCTGGGTGACGCCCGACGGCGGCGCGACGTGGAACGACCTCACCGCGAACCTGCGCGGCGTGCCCACGGGCCTGTACGTCAGCCGCATCGAGCCCTCGCACCGCGACGAGCGCACCGCGTACGTCGCGATCGACGGGCACCGTTCGGACGTCGTCGCGCCCTACCTCTTCGTCACGCGCGACCTCGGCCGCACGTGGGCGCCCGTGATGGGCGACCTGCCGAAGGAGGTCACGGTCAAGGTCGTGCGCGAGGATCCGTCGAATCCCGACCTGCTGTGGGCGGGCACGGAGTTCGGGCTCTACGTGTCGTTCGATGGCGGCCGCCGGTGGATGCGCTGGACCGAGGGACTGCCGATGGTCGCGGTCGACGACATCCTCATCCATCCACGCGACCGCGACGTGATCGTCGCGACGCACGGCCGCAGCCTCTACGTGCTGGATGGGGCGCAGCTCCTCGAGCAGTGGAACGCGGGCACGCTCGTCGACACGGTGCAGTTCGTCGCGCCGCGCCCGGCCTGGGAATGGTACCGGCGCACGCTCGGCGGGCGCTGGGGCCAGCGGGACTTCCTCGCGAAGAACCCGCCGTTCGGCGCCTGGTTCGACTACATCCTGCCGCGGGAGCTCGACGGCGACGTCACGATCACCATCGCGGACTCCTCGGGCCACACCGTGCGTTCGCTGACCGGACCGGGCACGGCGGGCGTGCACCGCGTCGTCTGGGACCTCGTGGCTGGCGAGCCGCGCACGCGCATCGGGCGGCGCGAGTGGGACGGGCAGCCGCAGTACGTGCCCGCGGGGAGGTACAAGGTGACGCTGGCCGCGGGCAAGGCGAAGCCGATCGAGCACCCGCTCGAGGTGCGTGCCCTGCCGGGAGTCCGGCGGGCCGAGCTCTGAGCGCGCGAGCAGGCGCGGCTTGGGGCTTGACCGCCGGCGCGGGCCGCAGGCAAGATGAACGGGTCGGACCGGGGCCTGAAGTCGAGCCGCGACGTTGCGAGCCAGCTGCGGAGCCATTTCGACCGCGGCTGTTTTCTTTTGGCTCCCGAGCCGACCGCGGAATGGCACGCCCGGCCCGCCCGGGCGTGGTGGTTCGGAAGGCGGGGTCACACCCCACACGAAGGAGTTCGCAGTGGCCATCGGTACCGTCAAGTGGTTCAACGACGCGAAGGGATTCGGCTTCATCTCGCAGGACGGTGGCGAGGACGTGTTCGTACACTTCTCGGCCATCCAGGGTGAGGGCTTCAAGACGCTCGCCGAGGGCGAGAAGGTCGAATTCGACGTGGTGAAGGGCCCGAAGGGCCTGCAGGCGGCCAACGTCCGCAAGGGTTGATCGCGCGACCACTCGACGTTTCCGACGCGCGGGTCACGAGGCAGCGTGACCCGCGCGTCGCTTTCACCCGCCGGCCCGCCCGGCCGCGACGCGGCGGTCCGCCGGCGGGGCAGGAGGACCACTGAGCCGATCCCGGCGTCACACGGAGCGCGCCCGGGGCACCAGCCGCGCGGGCGCGGCCGGACCCGGCGCGGAGCGCTGGCTGCACGAGCTGGCCGCGGTCGCCCGCGACCCGTCGCGCTGGCCGGCGCTCGACGAGGACTCGCTGCTGCTGATCGCGTTCCAGCAGTGCCTCTACTTCGCGCACACGCGCGAGCCCGAGGCGGCCGCGGCCCTGGCCGGGCTGTACCCGCACCTCGCCGGGCGCGTCGGCGCCGCGCAGCGCCTCGAGCTGCTCGAGCGCGTCACCGAGTCGGTCGAGGAGGGCGGCACGCCGGTGCTCGCGTTGCTGCCGTTCCTCCAGCACGAGCCCGACCCCGCGCTCGTCGCGGTGGCCGGCGGCTCGTTCGCGACGCTGGCGCCGCTCGACGCGGGCGACGAGACGAGCGGCCCGCGCGCGCTCGTGCGCATGGCCGAGCTGGCCGAGGACGAGGGCACGCGCGTCGGGCTGCTCGCCGCCGTGCTCGAGCTGGGCGACCGGCGCCTGCTGCCGCTGCTGCGCGAGGGCTGGGCCGGGCTCGGGCCCGGCGCGCGCGCCCGGCTCGCGGCGCTCCGCCCGGCGGCGCCGCTCGCGTTCGCGTCCGTGGCCGAGTTCTGGCTCGAAGCGCTCGCCGATCCCGACCCCGTCGTGGCCGACGCCG
>JBAIWU010000492.1:0-4702 GCA_037917155.1 Candidatus Eiseniibacteriota bacterium | reverse complement strand
GCCGCAGCGCCGGGAAGACGCGCTCGGCCGCGCCGAGCGCGGCCACGGCGGGGCTGCGCGCGAGCAGCGTCAGGTCGGGGTACTGCTTCGAGAGGAACGCGAACGCGGTCACGGGCGAGCACTCCGTGTCGCCGAAGCCGTCGCCGTCGAGGTCGTACGCCGGGTGCTCGCTCCAGTAATTGCCCGCGCGGCCGTCGTCGAACGCGTTGTCGGTGCGCCGCATGTCGAGCGCGACCGGGTAGTCGTTCTGCACGAAGCTGTTGAGCGCGAACGTGTCGCCGGCGCACGAGGAGTAGAGCAGCACGCCCCAGCCGTTGTCCTCGAACAGGTTCCCGACGAAGTGGTTGCGGTTCGAGTTGTCCATGAACACGCCGATCGTGTTCGCGACGAGCCGGTTGCCCGTGAACGTGCCGTCGGAGCAGTCCCGCAGCAGCAGGCCGTAGGTGCGCGGCCCGCGGTTGTCCACGAACGCGTTGTCGATCGCGCGCAGGTGATTCGAGAACATGAGCGCGCTGCCGGCCGTGTTGCGGGTGAAGCGGTTGCGTGCGAGCAGGCCCTCCTGGCAGTACATCGTGTGGAAGCCGTAGCGGCCGCAGTCGTGGAGCAGGTTGTCCGACACGGCGGCGCGGTTCGTGAACGAGAAGTAGAGCGCGTCCTCGAAGCGCGTGACCCGGTTGCGTTCGAGGACCGGCCCGTCGCAGTACCAGAGGTGGACGCCGTTGCCGTCGCCGCTCTCATCGAGCGGCGGCACCCGCCCCGCGAGGTCGCAGTCCGCGATCCGGAGGTCGGCGCTGCGCTCGGCGTAGATCCCGTAGAGCACGTCGCGCACCCGCAGGCGCGACAGCCGCACGCCGTCGGCGCGGATGACGTGCACCGCGGCGTCCTCGCGCATGATGCTTCCGCCGGAGCCGCGGACCTCGAGGTCCTCGATCACCGTGCCGTTGGCACCCACCGCGACGACCGTGCCCCTCCCGCGCGCGTCGACGACGGTGCCGGGGGCGCCGCGGAGGACGAGCGGCACCCGCGCCAGCACCAGGGGACCCGCGTGCACGCCCCGCTCGAGCAGGACGGTGTCGCCCGCCGCGGCCGCGTCGATCGCCCGCTGAGCGCCGCCGCGCGCGGCGCGCCACGTGCGCGCGCCGGCGTCTCCGGCCGCCAGGCAGGCCGCGAGCAGCAGCGGCAGGATGCGCGCCCCGCGCGTCACGCCGCGACGGCCCCTCGCGGGGCCCGGCGCTCGAGCCAGAGCGCGAGCGGGCCGAGCAGCCACGCGATACCGAGCAGCCACGAGCCGACGCCCGGCAGGCTCAGCACGTGGAAGTTCGCCATGTGCTTCATGCCGATCACCGGCGGCGTGAACGCCGGCAGCGAGATGGGCGCGCGCGGATCGAGGTCGTGGCCGTAGTGCCACAACCAGGTCATGTAGTCACGGAACATCAGCGCGGCGAAGACGGTGAACGCGACCCAGCCCGCGATCGCCAGCCAGCGCCGGTTGAACAGCGCCGCGAACAGCGCCAGCAGCCCGAACGCGGTCAGCGCCTGCGGCATGAAGCGGAACTCGGCGAAGTCGTCCGGGCGGATCGCGTGCATGCCCACGTAGTGGTTGAGCGTGTTGATGCTCTGCAGGTCGCCCTTGATCGTGTTCGTGTAGATCTTCAGGGTCAGCCCCTCGCGGTACTGCGGCGCCCACAGGCGCATCTGCCAGATGGGCAGCACCGGGAGGAAGAAGACCGGCAGGAGCACGAGGGCCGCGAGGAACACGAGCCGGCGCTCGGACGTCCCGAACTTCCCGGTGAGGTAGGACACGTCGGTCTCCCATGCGGCGCCGGGGCCGGGCTCCCGCGCGGGGAGCCCGGTCGCCGGCTCGCGATCAGTGCTTCATGAGCGAGGCCACCTGCTCCACGCTCGCCCGCGCGGGCCGCTGCACGGCCGCCACGGGCGTCCCCGAGGGCGAGACCTCGATGTAGCCCTGCATCTCCTGGTGCAGGGCGCTGCAGAAGTTCGAGCAGTAGAACGGGGTGATGCCGGCCTGCGCCGCCACCCACTTGAGCGTCTTCGTCTGGCCGGGCTCGATCTGCATGTCCTGGCTCGAGAAGCAGACGCCGAAGCCGTGCGTGATGTCCTCGTCCTGCTCGACGTTGGTGACATGGAAGTAGATCGTGTCGCCCGCGCTGACGCGGAACTTGTCGGGCGTGAAGTGCGAGCGCACGGCGACGACGTACGCGTCCACGCGCCTGCCGTGCCGCTCGACGCGCGCGTCCTCGGCCCGGCGGGTGACGTAACGGTTCGTGTTCTTCGCGAGGTCGTAGATCTTGAGCGACTTGATCTTGCTCGCGAGGATCATCTGCCCGTAGTGCGGCTCGGGGTACGTCGGGAAGTCGTACAGCAGCTCCATCTTCGGCCCGCCGAGGCCGATGAGCTGCGCGGCCTCGGGGTGCGACGGCCCGACCGGCAGGTAGCGGTCCTTGGCGATCTTGTCGAGTGCCACGACGTACTCGCCCGTCGGGTGCCGCGTGTCGCCCTCGGACGCCATCAGGTGTCCGATCGAGTAGTACACGTCGATCTTGTCCACGACGTTCCACGGGGCGCCGACCTTCCACTTCGCGATCTGCGAGTCGAGGAACAGGGATGTGTACGCGTAGCCCTTGCCGTCGAACTGGGTGTGCAGCGGCCCGAGCCCGACCGGCACCTTCGCCTCGAGGCAGTCGGCGTACTTGAGCACGGGGATGCCGCCCTGCTCGCCGTCGAACGCCTTCGCCGCCATCGCCTTCTGGATCTTCGCCCAGCTGTAGACGCTGACCTCGGCCTGCAGCTTGCCCGAGCAGCAGATGTACTGGCCGCTGGGATCGACGTCGACGCCGTGCGGGCTCTTGGGCACCGGCACGAGGTAGATCGCGCCCGGGATCTCCCTGGGATCGAGCACCTTCGCCCCGCCGATGAGCCGGCCCTTGCCCGCGTCCACGGCGGCCTGCGCCGCGCGCCAGTCGACGCACGCCATGTAGTCCATCTCGTTCTGCGACGCCTTGACCTCGAGCGAGTCGTACGCCTCCTCGGTGTTGTACGAGGTGAAGAACTGCCAGCCCATGCTCGCGGCCTTGCCCGCGTCCGAGAGGTCCCAGTCGAACGGCGGCGTCAGGATCTCGAAGCCGAGCGACATGTGGCCTTCCTTCGAGACCTTCACGCCCGCGATGACGCCGTTGAACTTCGTCTTGTAGTCCTCCAGCTTCGCCACGGTCGGGTACGGGATCGGCACCGAGAACCGCGACGCCGCGAAGACGTATTCCGTGTTCGGCGTCGGGAACGGGCACGCGTGCGCCGCCGAGACGTTCGGGATGGGCCCGAAGATCTCGGCCGTCGCGAAGTCCGACAGGTCGATGCGTGCGATGCGGGCGCCGGGCATGTCGTTGATGAACAGCCAGCGGCCGTCGTAGTCGCCGTCCGTCTCGGACAGGCCCGGGTGGTGCGCGTCGCCCCACGTGCGCCCGCCGAGCATGGCCTTCGATTCCTCGTCGATGCCGTAGCCCTTCGCGGGCTCGGGCGTGAACACGGGGATCGTGGTGATGTAGCGGCACGAGGGCATGCCGTACACGAACACCTGGCCCGAGTGCCCGCCCGAGAGGAACGCGTAGTACTTGTCGTACTCGCCGGGCTTGACGTACGTCCTGCGCGCGGCGTCGGCCGCGATGCCGCCCCCACCTCCCCTGGCGGCCATGCATCCGGCGACCGCAGCCACGGCGAGCGCGGCCGCGAGTCCGTACTTCCATCCGTTCTTCATGTGGGGTCTCTCCTCGCTTCAGCGGCCTCCCGGGAGCCGCGCGACCGGTCCGATGCGGTCCCCGGGACGAGCGCGTGGTTCACTTGCCTGACTTGTCGCGGCTCTTCAGGTACTCGATCACCTTCTTCGCCTGCTCCTCCGTCAGTCCCTGGTTGGGCATCTGCAGCGCGTACACCGCCATGAGCCCGTGCGAGATCGGATCCGTCTTCGTCATCACGTCGGGATGCAGGATCTGGTGTTCCATCCACTGCGCCGTGCGGCGCATGGTGACGCCCTTGAGGTCCGGACACGACAGCCGCACGCCCCAGCCGTGGCAGGCGCTGCAGCCCTTGGTCTTGAACAGCGTCTCGCCCTCGGCGATCGACGCGGCGTCCAGCGGCTGCGAGCCGGCGCGCGGGCCCTCGTCGTAGAGCGACTTCGCCGCGACGCCGCCGGCGGCGGGGGCCGCGGCGGACGGCGACGCGGACGACTGCTGCGAATCGCCGGACCTGGCCCCGCAACCGGCGAGAGCGAGGAGGATGGACACCAGCACGCACGACGCCCAGACGGGATGAATGCGGTTCACGACGGATTTCCTTTCGGATGGGGACGTGGGGACACGGGAGGCCGCCGGGGGTCGAGGAACTCGCCCAGGCGTGTCGCGAGCGCCTCGATCTCCGCCGGAGAGAGCGCTCGCGTCGCGACATCGAACACGGCGACCTCCTCGCGATGGATGTGCAGGCGGAGAAGGTCGATGAAGTCGCGCAGCGCGACGCGCGCGTGCCCGCCGGGATCCGCGCCGGACGCCTCCGGCGCCCAGCGTGCGATGGCGGCGAGCATCGAGCGCAGCTCGGCATGGTCCGCCTGCAGTTGGGCCAGCGTTCCCCGACAGGCGGGGAACGCGTCAGCCACGGCCGGGAAGAGTACTGCGTCCTCGGCGGCCATGAGCGT
>JBAIWU010000491.1:0-2756 GCA_037917155.1 Candidatus Eiseniibacteriota bacterium | reverse complement strand
GCCACAGCGCCATCCAGAGCTGGTCGGTCCGGTACTCGACGGACGCGCGCAGGAAGTCCGGGTTGGCGCCGACGAGCGCCACGGCCCACCACCCGACGCGCGGCGAGAAGAGCCGGGCCGCGATCCGCCACGTCGCCACGAGCGCCGCGACCACGATCGGGATCATCGCGAGCCGCATGAGCGGCACGATGTGGGCACGCTCGCCGGCCAGCGCGACCAGCGGCGCCAGGAGCAGGCTGAAGAGGGGCGTGTGGTTGTCGCACACGTCCCGGTAGACGACCATGCCCTGCGTCCACGCCCACGCGACGTGCAGGTGCTGCGGCTCGTCGGAGTTGACGATCAGGCGGCCCGCGGCCACGAGGCGCAGCGCCGCCTGCGCCACGAGCAGCGCCGCCAGGGCCGCGCGCTCGAGCCGCCCCTCAGCGGCCCGCATGCTCGCGGTCGCGCGCGTGCTCCGGCCGGCCGGCCACTCCGTCGCCCGCGTGCGCGAGCCGCGCGATCCGGCCGTGCGGCGGCCCGTCGGCGAAGACGGCCGGGATCGAGACCGCGAGCCACGGCCAGCGGTCCATGAAGCCGAGTCGCTGCTCGCGCGTCAGCGCCACCTTCACGAACCACTGCGCGCTGGCCGACGGCGGCGGTCCCGTCAGCGTCGCGCGCAGGAGCGCGCCGCGCCACCCGGAGGCCATCGTGCCCGAGACGGCGTGCCCGTTGCCCACGCTGGAGGCGCGCGGCTCGGGCGCCGGGAACGGGATCCGCGACGCCGCCACCGTGCCGTGGACGAGCGCCGCGACGAGCAGCTCGCGGCCGCCGAGCGCGCCGCGCAGGCCGGGCCGCAGCTCGAACGTCCAGCCGCCGGGCTCCACCCGCAGCGCGCAGCCGTCCGGCGCGGAGGCGTACGCGTCGCCGAGCGCCAGCGCGTCCGCGAACCGCTCGCCGGGCCCGGCCGCCGCGAGGAACGTGCGGCGGTGCCAGACGAGCTGCGAGCCGTGGGCGAGGAGCGCCGCGCGCTTGGCGTCGCGCTGCCGCACGTCGAGGGCCAGCGTCCAGCCGGCGTCGGGGCACACGTCCGCCGCGGGCCCGTGGATGCCGTAGGCGAGCGCGAGCGGCTGCTCTCGCTCCGGGATCCGGGCGAGCGCAGCCCGCGTGGCGATGGCGGCGGCGCCGTGGTCGGGATGGCGGTCGCGCAGCGACGGCGCGAGCAACAGCGTCGGCTTCCAGTCGGCGATCGCGTCCGCGAGCGGCGCGACCAGCTCCTCGGGCGAGGCCACGAGCACGTCGGTGAGGTGCTGGTCGGGAAGGCCCAGGAACGTCGCGGACGCGGGCGGCACGCCGAGGCGCCCGAGGCTCTCGATCGCCTCGAGGCGGCGTCGTGCGCCCCAGCGGACGCGGTCGGCGGCCCCGAGCCGGATCCTGCGTTCGACCGCGCGCTGCGCCCACGGGTTGTTCTCGCCGTCCGTCAGGTACAGGACGCGCACGGACGCCCCCGCGGCGGCGGCCCAGCGCAGCAGGCCGCCCGCCGCGAGGGTGTCGTCGTCGGGGTGCGGCGCGAGGACCAGCGTCCGACGGACCACCTCGGGACGGACCCGCAGGTCGCCCCGGCCCGGTCGTGTGGATCGCGGTCTCGCGCCGGCTCGAATGCGATATCCGGCTTCGATTTCCATCACGCCTTCCCGGCGGGGGCGACCTCCGCCCCCGGCCGGGCGGATGCTACATGACTTCGGCCGAAATGGCCCGCCGCCCCGGCCCGGCCCCGTCGGGCCCCGGGACCGGGGCCCCGGGGAACGGCTTCGCGCGGGCCGGTCGCGGGGGTCGGGCGGGCCGCCAACGCGAACGGCCCGGGCAGGGCCCGGGCCGCCTGGTCGCCGTCGGCGCTACCGCGCGCGGCCGCTCGTTCCCGCCGTCGCGACGTCGCTCACGCCGAGCGCCGACCTCGCGAGCGCGAGCCAGCTCCCGGACGCCGGCAGGTCGCGGCCCGCGGCGCGGATGCGCCCCGAGGGCGCGATCACGAACCACGCCGGCACGGGCCGGCGCGTCGCGTCGAGCGTGCCGAACAGCGAGGCGATGGTGTCGCGCGGATCCGACAGCACGCTGTACTCGAGGTCGCAGCGGCTCACCGTGCGCCACACGTCCGCCTCCGGCCGGCCCTCCACGGCGACGGGCACGACGCCGTCGCGCAGGAGCGCCTCCCGGTCGCGCTGGAGCGCGGTGAGCTGCGCGTCCGAGGGCGCGAACACGAGCAGCACGCTGCCCTGCGCGAGCATGTCGTGGAGCTCGAGCCAGCGGTAGTCGTACGACTGGTACGTGAAGTCGGGCGCCTGGGCACCGACGGCGGGCGCGATGTGAGCGGCGGACGTTGCGGCGGCATGGGCGCCATCCGTGGACTGCACCGATGCGGCGGCCATGATGCCGGCCGCGAGCAGGGGGGCCAGGAGCACGCGTTCCTCCTCGACGGGACGTGGGTGGGACACGATGGACGAAGGTCCCCCTGTATCGGCCGGCGCGGGCGAGCGCCTTGAGCCGAAACCCGCGTCCCGCGCGCGTCGTGCGTGGCCGCACGGCGCGGCGGGCGGGATGCAACGCGGACGCCGCGTGTCAGGCGATCGTGTAGCCGGCGACGATCACCGTGACGTTGTCCGGCGCCCCGCGTGACACGGCGAGATCGACGAGCGCCCGGCAGGCGTCGTCGCTCGCCGGATGCGCCTTCAGCGCCGCCTCGATCTCCGCCTCGCCCGCCACCTTCGTCAGCCCGTCCGAGC
>JBAIWU010000490.1:0-5855 GCA_037917155.1 Candidatus Eiseniibacteriota bacterium | reverse complement strand
CCCGGGCGCCTCACGCGCTCCGGGGCGGCGCGGTGCGGCGGATCACTCGTAGCGGAGCGAGTCGATGACGTCGAGGTCGGCGGCGCGCTTGGCGGGGTAGAAGCCGAAGAACACGCCGACCAACGAGGCGAACCCCAGCGCGATCACGACGACCTGCGGCTGCACCTGCGTGGGCCAGTGCGCGAGCGACGTCACGACACTGGCGGCGACGATGCCGATCGTCACGCCGATCGCACCGCCCGCGAGCGAGAGGATGATCGCCTCGGAGAGGAACTGGAGCAGGATGTCGATCTGGCGCGCGCCGATCGCGCGGCGGATGCCGATCTCGCGCGTGCGCTCGGTCACCGACACCAGCATGATGTTCATGATCCCGATGCCGCCCACGAGCAGGGACACGGCCGCGATGCTCGCGAGCAGCAGCGTCATGGTCTGGCTCGTGCTCTCCGCCGTGCTCGCGATGTCCTGCTGCGAGAAGAAGAACCAGTCGTCGTTGTCGCCGGGGCGGATGTGGTGCCGCTGGCGCAGCAGCGACGAGATCTGGTCCTGGGCGGCGTCGACCTGGTCCGCCGAGACGGCCGAGAGCGTGATGTTCTGCAGCCACGTGATGCCCGCCAGCTTGCGCTGCGCGGTCGTCCACGGGACGAGCACGACGTCGTCCTGGTCGCCCATCATGCCCTGCCCGCCCTTGGACGTGAGCACGCCCACGACGCGGAACGGCATGTTGTTGATGCGGATCGTCTGGCCGACGGCGCTCGCGCCGGTCGTGAAGAGCTGGTCGCGCACCTTGCTGCCCAGCACGGCCACCTTGGCCGCGCCGCGCAGGTCGGCGTCGGAGAACATGGCCCCGTCGTCGATGGGCCACTGCCGGATGTCGAGGAAGGAGGGCGAGCAGCCCTGGATGTTCGTGGCCCAGTTCTGGTCGCCCGCGATGACCTGCGCGCCGCGCCGGACGCCCGGCGAGAGCGCGGCCACCGACGGGCACTCCTTCGTGATCGCGACGGCGTCGTCGGGCGTGAGCGTCTGCGTGGCGCCCATGCCGAGGTGCGCGCCGCCCGCGGTGTGCGTGCCGGGCATCACCGTGATCACGTTGGCGCCGAGGTTGTTGATCTGCGCCTGCACCGCGGCGCGCGCGCCCTGCCCGATCGCCAGCGTGGCGATCACGGCCGCGACGCCGATCACGATGCCCAGCACGGTGAGCGCCGCGCGCATGCGGTTGCGCGTCAGGGCCTGCAGCCCGAGCGCGATCAGCATGCCGATGTGGATCATCGACGGCCTCCGCGGAAGCCCGGCCCGCCCATGCCCGGCGGCGGGGTGAGGTTCGACGACGCCGCGGACGCCACGTCGGTGCCGGTGATCACCATGTCGCCTTCCTTGAGCGAGTCGCTCTGGACCTCGGTGAAGCTCCCGTCGGTGAGCCCGGTCAGGACGTGCACGCGGGCGGGCCTGCCGTCCCGCAGCACCCACACCGCGCCCGGCTTGAACTCCGAGCCTGCCGCCGAGCCGAGGCCCTGCAGGTTCTGCCACGTGCCCTTGTCGCGCCCGGCCCACTGCACGCCCTGCGGCGCGCCCTTCGTCGCCACGCCGGCTCGCGCGCCCTTCGCCCCCGCGCCGGGCTTGGCGCCCGCAGCCGGCGCACCCGGTGCGCCGGGGCCGCCCGCTGGCGGGCCGCCCTGGCCGCGGTCGGGCATCGTGATGCCGAGGTCGGAGAAATGTTTCCGGATCAGCTCGCGCCCCTGGTCGCGCGTCAGCTCGCCCTTCTGCACGCGCGCCCGCACCTGCTGCACGTACGGATCGTTCGCGCCCGGCCAGGCTCCCGGGCCGCCCGGCTGCTGCGGTCGCTCCTGCGCCAGCGCCGGCGGCACGATGCGATCGAGCAGCGCCGCGAAGCCGCGGCGGAAGCCGCCCGCGTTCCCGCCGCCGCCCGCGCCGCCCGCGCCGTTGCCGCCCCGGCGCCCGTTGAAGCCCGCAGGCTTGAAGCGCAGCGCGGCGTTGGCGACCTTGAGCACGTCCTTGTGCGTCTCGATCATGATCGTCACGTTCGCGGTCATGCCGGGACGCAGGCGCAGGTCGTCGTTGCGCGCCGAGATCAGCGTCTGGTACGTGACCACGTTCGACGACACCTGCGGCACGAGCCGGACCTGCACGACCTGGCCCGAGAAGCTCGCGTCCGGGTAGGCGTCCACGGTGAACGTGGCCTGCAGGCCGGGGCGGATGCGCCCGATGTCGGCCTCGTCGATGCTGGTCTCGACCTGCATCCGGCGCAGGTCATTGCCGATGAGGAAGAGCTGTGGTGCCTGCAGGCTCGCAGCCACCGTCTGGCCGACGTCGATCGAGCGCGAGATCACCACGCCGTCGATGGGTGACGTGATCGTGGTGTGGCTCAGGTCCACCTGCGCCGACTGGAGCGCGGCCTGCGCCTGCTTGAGGTCGGCCTTCTGCTGGTCCACGGTCGCCTGCGCCGCGTCGACGTCCGCCTGCGCCACGAAGTCGCCCTTCTTCTGCAGCTCGATCGAGCGCTGCAGGCTGAGCTGGCCGTTCTTGAGCGAGGCCTCCGCGTGCGCGACCGAGGCCTCGGCCTGCGCGAGTCGCGCCTTGAACGCCGAGGTCTCGAGCTGTGCGAGCACCTGGCCGGACTTCACCTGCGAGTTGTAGTCCACGTACAGCTTGGCGAGCGTGCCGCTCACCTGGCTGCCGACCTGCACCTGCAGGACCGGCTCCACGCTGCCGGTGGCGGACACGGTCTCGGTGATGTCGCCGCGCTCGACCGCGGCGGTGCGGTACTTGGGTGCGGCCTTGTGCGTGCGCGACCTCATCCACAGGCCGCCGAGCGCGACCACGACGACGACGCTACCGATGATGATCCAGGTCTTGCGGTCCACATCCACTCCTTCGCGCAGCGGGGCGCCGGCGGGCCGGCGTTCGATTTCGAGCGGGCAGGGCGCGCCCGCACTCGTGAGCGTGCGCACCACAGGGACGAACGATAGACGGTGGGCGTTCCCCCTGCCATCCCCCGCGGGGACGAGCGCGCGCAGCCGCCTCACGAACGCGTTGAGCGGCGCTCGCTTGACCGCGCCGTGACGCCCCGGCCTATCGCAGGCCTTCGAGGATCGCCTGCGCGAGATCGGCCAGATGCCGGTCGAAGAAGTGGCTCGCGTCCTCCACCTTCATCAGGCGCTTGGGCTCGGCCCACCCGGGGTAGACGCGCGCGAGGTTCTCGGGCCGGCAGATGTCGTCGGCCGTGCCCTGGATCACCAGCTTGGGCGTCGCGTACGAGGCCATCTCCTCGAACGTCTGCGTGTGCACGGGCGGCGCGACCAGGATCAGGCGCTCGACGTCGGGCGAGCCCGCGGCGAGCCGCGACGCCACCCACGAGCCGAACGAGAAGCCCGCGGCCCAGCGCCGCGCCGACGGGTAGCGCTCGCGCATGAACGCGAGCGCCGCCCGCGCGTCGTCGAGCTCGCCCTCGCCCTGGTCGTAGCGGCCGGCGCTGCGGCCCACGCCGCGGAAGTTGAACCGCAGCACGGCCGCTCCCAGCCCGTGCAACGTCGAGGCCACGCGGTGCACCACCTTGTTGTGGAGCGTGCCGCCGAAGAGCGGGTGCGGGTGGCAGACGACCGCCGCGAGGTCGTGGTCGTGCGCGTCGTGCTCCTGCAGCAGCGTCTCGAGCGGCCCGGCGGGACCGTCGATCACGAGCGGCACGAGCCGGGAGACCGGCTCCTGCGGCACGCTCATCGGCGCGCGGGCTTGAAGCGCGCCACGAGCCGCTCGTGCACCTCGCGGCTCGGGGTCGCGTAGTTCAGCTCGCCGCCGTCGCCGAGCACGAGCACGCACCCGGCGTCCACCATCCAGTCCTCGAGCCCCAGCGGCACGCCGTCGCGGAAGTCGACCGCGTCGGCGGCGACGCGGCCGGGAAACGGCTCGAACTCGTCGTCCCACGCGCCCGCGAAGAACACCTCGTCGCCGCCCGCGAGGAGGCCCACGCTCGAGAAGCGCTCCATCTCGCCCGGGTCGAGCAGCAGCGCGCCGCGGTGTTCCGTGGGCCGGATGCCCTCGGCGCGCAGGCGGCGGCGCACCGCGGGCTCCTCGCCCGGCCGCTCCTGGCCTTCGAGCACGGCGATCGCGGCCAGCTCGAACTCCGGCAGCAGGTCGCCCGAGTCGACCACCTCCGACACCGAGGACTGCAGCCGCCCGAAGTAGATGCGTTCGCTCACGAGCCCTCTCCCGCTGGGATGCGGTCGCGATCCGGTTCCCGACGACCTGCGCATGACGGCATCTTATCCCGGAGGCTCCGGCAGCCGCCAGCGCGCGGCCGCCGCCGGCTCGTGGGATGCTGGCGGACGCACCGGTGCGCCGCTAGCATGCCGGCCGTGCGCACGCGATTCGATCACGCGGTGGTCGTGGTGTCGTCGCTGGACGGTGCCGCGGACGCGTTCCGCGCCTGCGGCTTCGCCGTCGCGCCGGGCGGCCGTCACGATGCGCTGCCGACGGAGAACGCGCTCGTGCCGTTCGCCGACGGCGCCTACCTCGAGCTGCTCGCCGTGCGCGACGCCGACGCGCGGGCCGATCTGCGCGCGCTGCGCGCGGGCCCCGGCTGGGACGCGCACCTGCGCGGCGCCTCCGCGATCGCGCGCCGCTTCCTGCCGCGGCTCGCGGGCCCCGACGGCGTCGGCGACGCGGTCGTCGGCGGTGAGGCGCTCGCGCGCTTCGCCGCCGAGTCCCGGCGGCGCGAGTTCGCGATGACCGGCCCCGTGCCCATGCGGCGCGAACGGCCGGGCGCCGAGGCGCTCGCGTGGGAGCTGCTGCTGCCCGCCGAGGACGCGATCCCCTTCCTCATCGAGGACCGCACGCCGCGCGCGTGGCGCGTGCCCGGCGGGCCGGGCGCGACGGCGCACGCCAATGGCGCCACCGGCGTCGCCGCGGTCGAGCTGGGCGCGCGCGAGCCCGCCGCGCTCGCGATGCGGCTCGCCGACCTCTTCGAGGCGCGGCTGGCGTCGCACGGCGGCGGCACGGTCGCGACGTTCGCGGGCATCGAGTGGCGCATCCAGCGGGCCGGCGCCGACGGCGCGCGCGGCGTGCGGCTCGCCGGCGTCGGCGTGCTGCCGGCGGAGATCGAGGCCCTCGGCGTGCGGGGCGAGTCGTGAGCGCGCGCGGCCCGGGCGATGCGCCGGGAGCGGCGGAGGCGCGCGAGCGCGACGCGATCGAGTTCGTGCTCGAGCTCGGCCGCGCGCTGCACGCGCTCGGCCATCCGGCGCACTGGCTCGAGGAGGGCATGCAGCGCGCCGCCGACCGGCTCGGGCTCGAGGGCCAGTTCTTCACCACGCCCACGTCGATCTTCGCGGCGTTCGGCGCGCGGCGCGAGCAGCGCACATGGCTGCTGCGCGTCGAGCCAGGGGACGTCAACCTCGAGCGGCTGAGCGCCGTGATCGACACCGGCCACGAGGTGCTCGAGGGCCGCCTCGCGCCCGCCGGCGGCACGGCCGCCCTGCGCGAGGTGCTCGCCTCGCCGTCGCGCTGGAGCGCGTGGCTCGTCACCGCCGCGTTCGCGCTCTCGGGCGCGGCGGCCGGGCGCTTCCTCGGCGGCGGCGGGCCCGAGGTCGCCTGTGCCGCCGCGCTCGGTCTCGCGCTGGCGCTGCTCGCGGGCCTCGCCGGCCGCGTCGCATCGCTCGCGCGCATGTTCGAGCCCATCGCCGCGTTCCTCGTCTCGGCCGCGGCGAGCGTGCTCGCGCGCTGGACGCCGCTCTCGGTCTACGTCGCGACGCTCGCGGCGATCCTCGTGCTTCTGCCGGGGCTCGCGCTCACCGCGGCCATGGCGGAGCTCTCGAGCCAGCACCTCGTCTCGGGCACCGCGCGGCTCA
>JBAIWU010000489.1:0-5990 GCA_037917155.1 Candidatus Eiseniibacteriota bacterium | reverse complement strand
CGTCGGCGCGCCGCGTGTCGAGCCGCTCCGCGGGCGGGAAGCCGGCGGGCGCGGCCGCGAGCGCCCCGCCGCGGCGGTCCTCGGCCATGCCCCCCGCGGTCACGACGAGCGAGCGGCCGCCGTCACCGTTCCAGAAGAGGCGCGGGCGAAGCTCGCCGCGCGAGTATCCCGGCAGGTCGGCCCAGCCGTCGCCGTTCGTGTCGACCGCGCGCTGGCCGTGCGCGCCGCCGAGCAGCGTCCAGCCCCAGCGCTCGCTCGAGCGGCGCGAGAGCCAGAGCGCGCCGTCCTCGCCGTCGCGCGACGTGCGATCGAGCGTCACGACGCGCTCGCCGGCGCCGCCAGCGGGCCGGCGCGAGACGAGGTCGAGCACGCCGCCCGCGGCGGTGGGACCGTAGAGCGCGGTCGCGGCGCCCTTGATGACCTCGGCGCGCTCGAGATCGAGCGGCGGCACCTGCACGAGTCCCATCTCGGGCGCGTCGGCGCCGAAGAGCGGCAGGCCGTCGGTCAGCACCTCCGTGTACTGCCCGCGCAGGCCCTGAATGCGCAGGCCCGCGCCGCCCAGGGCGGGCGACGTCGCCTGCACGCGGACGCCGCTCATCTCGCTCAGGAGCTGGCGGAGGTCGCCGGGGCGCATCAGCGATTTCTCGTCGACGTCCTCGCCCGCGAGCACCTCGACGCGCTCGGGCTCCTCCTCGATACGGCGCAGCGTGCGCACGCTCGAGACGACCACCGGCTCGACCGCGAGCGGCGCCTCGGCGAGCACGGCGTCGATCGTGGTGTCCTCTCCCGCGCGCACCTCGAGCGCGAGCGTGTCGGGCGCGCAGCCCAGCCGTGTCACCGCTAGGCGAGCGGGCCCCGGCGGCAGCGCGAGGCGCGCCTCGCCGCGCGCATCGGTCGCGGTGCGCGCCGCGCGCGCGGCGACGAGCGCACCCTCGAGCGGGCGACCGTCGCCCGCGCGCACGCGCACGGTCACGCGCCCGGGCGCCCCGGCCGCCCGCACCGGCCCGGCCGCGACGCATGCGCACGCCGCGACCACGGCGAGGCGCGCGAGCGCGCGGTGGGCCCGCGCGATCACTTGCGCGTGGCCGCGGGCATCGGCTGGACGTCGTCGCGGCCGCGCGGCAGGAGCTGGTAGCCCCCCGTAGTGGCGTTGCGCCCGGTGAACTGCGAGAGGATTCCCGTCACGCCCACCGGCACCTCCGCCGGGATGGGATGGCCCTCCAGCGAGCGCGAGAGGTCGCAACCCTCGGGGTCGACGACGCGCATGGGCAGCGTGCTCGTCGAGTCCGTTGCCGAGACGAGCAGGTAATTCGTGTCGTCCCCGAACGTCGCGCCGGCCGCCGGCCGCTCGCCGTGGATGGCGCGGATGAGCACGTTCTCGACGCGCACGAGCCGCGACTCGTCCGGCTCGCAGCCGTCGGCCTGCGCGGCGGCCCGCAGCTGCGCGAGCGTGCGCACGAGCGGCTCGGGTACGCGCGCGGCGCGGCCCAGGCTGTCGATGCGGACGGGCTGCTCGGCCGTGCCGGCGAGCTGCGTGAGCCCGTTGTACGACGAGACGACGCCGGTGACGCGCAGCGAGTCGCCGACCGCGGCGCAGTTCTTCGGGCTCGCGTAGACGCCGATCGCGCCGGTGGCGTCCTGCAGGAACAGGTGCGCCGAGCGCGCGGTCGAGAACTGCGCCGTGACGACGCCGCTCACGGTCACCGTTTCGCCCTTGCGGCGTGGCGCGCCCGCATCGTCGTTGCAGTGGAGCGCGCCCATGGATTCGGCGTGCGCGGTTGCGGCGAGGGCGAGCGCGGCCACGGCGACCGCGGCGAGTGCGAATGGTGAAGGGCAATGGGTCATGATCCTGCCTTTCGGGAGAGCCATCTCAAGCATCACGTCTCGGGCCGCCGGCGAAGCGCGTGAGCGTCATCGCCACGAAGCACGCGCCCCATGCCGCCCAGCGCCACGCGCCCGTCGCGAGCACGAAGCGCGACCACGCGCCATTGCCGATGAAATCCAGCAGGCGCGGAAACAGCAGCAGGAGGCAGAGAGCGAGCAGCGCCGTGCGGATGGCGATGCGCGTGGGCGTGCTGCCCGCCGGCGGCGCGGCGGGCGACTCGGGGGTGCTCATGCGGGGACGCGGCGCGCGTCAGTGCGCGGCGCCGGGCTCGAACGTGGCCGAGTTGGACGAGTGCCCCGGGAAGTAGCTCGCCTTGGGATCGCAGCGCATCTTGGCGGTGCAGACGGCCATCGTGGCCTCGGCCGTGCCGGTCACGATCAGCTTGAGCTTCCCGGGATAGGCGGTGATGTCGCCCGCGGCCATCACGCCGGGGATGTTCGTCTCCATCTGCTGGTTCACGACCAGCGAGATCTTGTCCAGCGTCAGGCCCCACGTGCGGATCGGCCCGAGGTTGGCGAGGAATCCGAAATTCACCACGACATCGTCCACCTCGAGCGTCGTCTCGGCCTTGCTGCGGTTGTCGAAGATGACGGCGCGCTGGACGCGCCCGTCGCCCTCGATCGCCTTGAGCTCGTGGAAGAGCACGACCTTCGCGCGCGAGGCGTGCAGCTTGCGGACGCTGTCCTCGTGGGCGCGGAAGGCGTCGCGGCGGTGGATGAGCGTCACCTCGCGCGCGATCTCCTCGATGTGGAGCGCCCAGTCGACCGCGGAGTCGCCGCCGCCCACCACGAGCACGCGCCGGTTCTCGAAGATCCTCAGGTTGGGGATCACATAGTGCAGCCCGTGTCCCTCGAACCTCGCCCACTCTGGGTTCTCGAGCTTCTTGGGCGCGAAGGCGCCGACCCCCGCGGTGATGAGCACGGTCTTCGTGCGGTGCACCCGCCCGGCATCACTGCCCAGCTCGAAGCCTCCGTCCACGCGCGCGAGCGTCGTGACCTTCTCCTCGAGGCAGATCGTGGGCGAGAACTGCATCGCCTGCTCGGCGAGGTCGTTCACGAGGTCGCGCGCGAGCACCTTGGGGAATCCCGCCATGTCGTAGATGTACTTGTCGGGATAGAGCGCGCTGAGCTGCCCGCCCAGCTCGGCGAGGCTGTCGACGAGCTTCGTCTTCATGCCGCGCATGCCGGCGTAGAAGGCGGCGAACAGTCCCACGGGACCGGCGCCCACGATCGTGATGTCGAACAGGTCGTCCACGGGGGCCGGCGCGGGCCGGGGCGCGTCGCTCATGGTGGTCTCGCGGGTGGTCGTGCGTCGGCGCGTCCGTCCGGGCGCGCGGCGGCAAGGTCGGCGGAGTCTTCCAGAGCGGCCGCGAGCCGGTCAAGCCGAAGCGGCCCCGCTCGCGAGGAGCGGGGCCGCCCGGTGACCGAAGGCCGGTCCGATCGGGGTCAGCGGGTGACCGAGACCGTCCGGGTGAAGGCCTGGCTGCCAATGGTCAGGCGCACGAAGTACACGCCCGCACCGACGCGCTGGCCGGAGTTCGTCGCGAGGTCCCACGACGTGTTGTAGTCGCCCGCGGGCATGCGGCCGTTCGCCAGCACGCGCACGAGACGGCCCGCCGCGTCGAACACCCGCAGCGAGACGAACGACTCCGCCGGGACGCCGTAGCGCATCATCGACTGGTCGCCGACCGGGTTCGGGTACGGCGCGCCGAAGTACGCGACGTGGGTGCCCGTGGCGGGAGCCGGCGAGGAGCCCTCGATCGACGGGGTCGCCGCCTGCGCCGCCGCCGGCGACGTGCAGCTGGTGATGTGGATCTGCATGTTGCCGTCGGTGATGGTGACCGGGTCCATCGTGGCCGGGTCGCCGTCGTTGTCGACGAGGAACACGCTCGTGCCCACCGGGTCGTTCGGATCGGTGAACACGTTCAGGAAGTAACGGTCCTTGCCGGCCCCGTCGTGCTGGCCGTTGCTGCCGGGCTCGTTGCGGTCCTCGCAGTGCGCCCAGAAGTACACGGTGCCGTAGTCGGCCTTGTTGCCCTTGATGCCCTTCAGGGTGCCGGTGCCCTTGAACTCGATGTAGTTGTAGGGCGTCACCGGCGAGGTCGATCCGGGCGGGATGCCGTCGACGTTGCCGCACGTGATGACCTGGATCGTCGTCCCGTGGAAGTGCAGGCGGTTCACGTTGTCGATGTCGTTCCAGTCACCGCCGTCACCCGCGGTCGAGCTGCAGCCGGGGTACACGTTGCCGCCCCAGTTGTGCACCTTCGTGTAGTCGCCGAGGTTGGAGCCGGTGATCTGGCTGAACTTCGCGCCGCCCGCGGTGAGCCAGCAGCCCTGGTTCGAGCACGTCGGGCTGCTGATCACCCAGTCGAGGTTGTAGAGCAGCGTCACGCCGTCGAGGCAGAGCAGGTACGTGTTGCCGGCGGGCGAGACGACGCTCTCGCCGGGGCCCAGCGTCGCGGTGACGTTCAGGCAGAGCGGGAAGCTCACGAGGGGAATCGTGTAGTAGCCGGACGCGTCGCTCGTCCCGCTCGCGGTGTAGGGATTCGCGGGATCAGTCGACGTCACGGTGATCGTCACACCCGAGAGCGGCGCGGCCGTGCCGTCGCACAGCACGTAGCCGTTCAGGTGGAACGCGCTGGCCGTGGCGGCGGAGACCGACAGGGCCAGCAGGGCGGGGATCAGCGCACGCAGCAGCTTCATGGGGACCTCTTGAGGGGAGAGAGAGGAGAGAAGAGGAGAGACTGCGCCGCTCCGGCGCAGGAACTCGAGATGGGACGACGCCCACGCATGGGGCGACTACGGCGTATCACCACCTCCTCTCGCGCCGCGCGGATGGAGTACGCGAAGGCGAGAGCGCATCGAGGGATCGTCCCGGGGGCGACGGCGTCGTCCGTGGGTGCCTGCGGTGCCGTCGAGACTCTGGTGGCTCGCACCGCCGCGCGGCGGTCGGGGGCCTGCACACCGGAGATAAGTCTGGCGCGTGGCGTCGAAAGCCGTCAACGACAATCGGCTCGTGCACCCGTGGTCCCCGGACCCGCGCATGGCACTTTGCACTGGCCCCGGGGTCCGCGATCGGACATGGTACCGCCTCGCCGCACCGCACCCCCGAGATCCATCCACTCAGGAGGACCCATGCGCAGAACCGGAGCAGCCCTCGCCCTCGTCTCGACACTCCTCGCTCTGTGCGCCCTGCTGGGCGGGCCCCGCCCGGCGGCATCCCAGGGGCCCGGCCCCGGCGGCGCGGGCGGTCCGGGCCGGCCCCCGGGCATGATGGCGATGGCCCCGGACAGCTTCGCCGCCGAGCGTGACAGCCTGATCCAGCTCGTCTTGGAGCGGATCAAGGGCCGCGAGAACTCGCCGGCCGAGAGCGTCTTCAAGAACATCAAGGTGATGAAGGGCCGTACGGCGCAGCAGCTTCTGCGATCGATGGACGGGCTCGGGCGGACGCTGGGCGTCTCCTGTCGCCACTGCCATGTCGAGAACCACTGGGCCGACGAGGACAAGCCGGCGAAACAGATCGCGCGCGACATGATGGCCATGACCGAATCGATCAACGACACGCTGCTGGCCCGCGTCCACTTCCGCAAGGACGACGACCGGCCGCACGTCGGGTGCTTCACCTGCCACCGCGGGCACGCGAACCCCAACTTCGGCATGGGCCGGCCCGGCGGCGGGCGGCCACCCGGCGGACCGGGCGGCGGCCGGCCGGACGGCGATCGCCACTGAGAGGACGCGTGGTCGCGCGCAGGGACTCGCGCGCGATGACGCGCACCACCGCCCGGGGCTATAGTCCCCGGGCGGTTTTTCCTTCCTGTTTCCGGCTGTCCGGCCATACCCCACTTCAACAGATAGAGAGATCCCGACATGTCTTCGGTCCTCGACGTCGTTCTTCTGCTGGCGCTGCCGGCCTCCGGCAAGAAGGTGCGGCGCTATTTCGCGAGCCTCACGCCCCAGCAGTGCCGTGACGAGATGCACCTGGGCCCCACCGTCCAGCTCGACGACTACCCCTACGTCCACATGATGCGGCGGGTCAGCCAGGAGCTGCGCAAGCGCGACCGCGACGGCGTCTTCTTCGACTCCGACGACCTGCCCATGAAGGAGTC
>JBAIWU010000488.1:0-1983 GCA_037917155.1 Candidatus Eiseniibacteriota bacterium | reverse complement strand
TGCTCGACCTGGGCGAGCACAGTCTTAAGGACCTGGTCCGCCCCGAGCGCGTCTTTCAGCTCACCGCCCCCGACCTGCCAGCCGACTACCCCCGGCTGAAATCCCTCAACGCCCCCCAGCCGCTCAGCCAGGCGCCGGTAGAGCGCGGGGAGCTCATCGGCCGTGGCCCCCAGGTGGAACTGGTGATGGAGCTGCTGCGGCGCCAGGACACCGGCCTGATCACGCTCACCGGCCCCGGCGGTACCGGCAAGACCGCGCTCGCGATCCACCTGGCCAACACCGCCGGTCCAGCGTCTGGCGACGGCGCTTTCTACGTGCCTCTGGCCGGCGTGCGCAACGCGCGCGACGTGCTGCCCACCATCGTCTCCACGCTCGAGATCCCCGCGCCGTCCAGCGGCGGAGATCCAGACCCGGCACAGTTGCTGCTTGGCTTCCTGCGCGCCAGGCACGCGCTGCTGGTGCTGGACAACTTCGAGCAGGTGCTGGAGGCCGCCGCCGAGGTGCAGAAGCTGCTCGCCGCCTGTCCGCACCTGAAGGTCCTGGTCACCAGCCGCGAGCCGCTGCGGATCCGCGGCGAGCGCGAGGTCCCCGTCCCGCCGCTGCCGCACGCCTTCCAGACCGGCGGGGTCCACACGCCGGCCATGACGCTCTTCGAGGAGCGCGCGCGTGAAGTCCGGCCGGACTTCGCCATCGACGACGACAACCGCCTGGCGGTGGCCGAGCTGTGCCGGCGACTCGACGCGCTGCCGCTGGCCATCGAGCTGGCGGCCGTGCGGGTGCGCGTGCTCTCGCCGCAGGCCATGCTCCCGCGTCTGAACCAGTCGCTGGCGCTGCTGACCGGCGGCAAGCGCGATCGGCCGGAGCGACATCAGACCCTGCGCGCCGCGCTCGAGTGGAGCCTCGACCTGCTGCGTCCCGAGGAGCGCGTCTTCTTCCGTCGCCTGGGCATCTTCGCCGGCAGCTTCTCCGAGGCGGCGGCCGAGGCGGTGGTGGCCGCGGCAACAGACGCCGAGGCCGGGATGGACGTGCTGGATGGCCTGACTTCGCTGGTGGAAAAGAACCTGCTGGTGCGCGAGGAGGCGCGCGGCGAGGCGCGCTTTCACCTGCTCGAGACCGTGCGCGAGCTGGCGCGCGAGCGCGTGGCCGAGGCCGGCGAGGAGCGCGCGGCGCGCCTGCGGCACGGCCAATGGGTGGTGCAGTTCCTGGCCAGCGAGCACGCCAACCTGCTCAGCGTCCAGACCCGCGCGGCCGCTGTCGAGCGCATCGCTTCCGAGGAGATCGGGGCACGCCAGGCGTTGCGCTTCGCCGCCAGCGCCGAAGGCGATCCAGAGCTCGCGTGGCAACTGTTCATCCGCTTCGGCTTCGCGCTGGAGGTCGGCAGCGCCCGGACGGCGGATGTGCTCGCGACCTATGAGCGCTTGCAGGCGCTCCCTCGCTCTGCCGATCCGTTGCGGGCGGCGCTGACGCTGGGGATCCGGTCCTACGCGCGTGCGATTATGTCCGACCGGGCAGCGGTTCCGGATCTCGAGGCCGTCTGCGCCGTGCTCGAGGCCGCCGGCGAGCGAGACTTTTTCGCGACCCTCCTGACGGCGTGGGGGACGCTGTTGGCGCCCGTTGATCTGCCGCGGGCCCTGGTGATCCTCGAGCGCGCCGTGATGCTGGCGCGCGCCGCGGGCCAGACCGTCATTGAGGGCTGGGCGCTAATGGAGATCTGCTACGGGCATCTCCACGGCGGCGCCGTCGACGAGGCGCAGCGCTGCACCGACGAACTCGCCAGCTTCGCGCGACGCCACAATGACGAGATGTTCCTGGCCATGGCGCACACGGTGAGCGCACGGGTCAGGCTCGCGAGCGGCGATCTGGCCGGTGCGCGGGGCCTGTTCGCCGAGGCCGCCGCGTTGGCGCGCACCCGCAACGCGGCCTGGCCGCGCTCGATTGCGCTGTGCGGTCTCGCGAGCGTGACGCTCGCCGCTGGTGATGAGG
>JBAIWU010000487.1:0-3567 GCA_037917155.1 Candidatus Eiseniibacteriota bacterium | reverse complement strand
GAACGGCCGCGGCGGATACGGGCGCGGACTGCCCGCGCCGCCGCGCGGCACGAAGCCGCCGCGCTCGGGCTCGGGCGCCTGCTTGCCCGCGCGCGCGGCCTGCTTGCGCGCGGCCTTCGCGGGGTTGTACGTCGGACGGCGCGGGGCGCCCTCGGCGCCCAGCTCGCCGCCGCGGCGCGGCAGGCCGTGCGGCTCGTCGTCCTCGTCGCCGTACTCGGCGTCGAGTTCGTCCTCGTCGGGCGGATCCTCGGGCTGCGGGCCGCGCAGCACGACGAGCCAGCCGTCGCCGTCCTCGACCTCGGCCTGCGGGCCCAGCTCGCCCTCGGCCGGCGCGGTGGCGAACGTCACGGCGCGCTCGCGCAGCTCCTCGATCCACGCGTCGAACTCGGTGTCCTCGAGCGCGAACGCGAGGCGCTGGTCGTCGTGCAGCGCGAGCGCGTCGGCCGCCGCCCGGTCGTGCACGGCCAGCCGCGTCCCGCCCGTGTCGAACTCGACGCGGCGCTCCTGCTCGGAGGCCAGCTTGAGCCCGAGCAGCTCGCGGTAGAACGCGACGGTCTCGTGGAACTTCCGCGCGCTCACGATGACGTGGCTCAGCCGCGGCCACGCGCCCTCGGCGAGGCCCTCGCGCGGCTCGACGAGCTGCACGAGGTTGCGCTCGGGATCGCGCAGCACGGCCATGCGGCACAGGCCGTTCTCGGTGATGTCGCCCTCGAACGCGGCGCCCCTGGCGCGCAGCGCGGCGACGCGCGGCTCGAGCGGCGCGGCCGTGATCGCGATGCGCATCTCCGGCGCGCCCCCGGGGTCCTGCGGCTGGAGCACGAGCGACGCACCGCGCATCGCGAACGCCGTCAGCCCCGGCTCGCTGCGCGACGGCTGCAGGCCGAGCCGGTCGGCGTAGAACGCGCGCTGCCGGTCGACATCGGATGTCAGCAGGACGACGCAGTGAAGGCGGCCCATGACCGTCTCGACCTCGTGGCTTCCTATTCCAGGCCGAGCCAGACGCTCTTGACCTGGGTGTACTCGTGCAGGCTGGCCTCGCCGAGGTCGCGGCCGAAGCCGCTGCCCTTGACCCCGCCGAACGGCATGCCCGGATCGTACTGGTTGTATGCGTTGATCCACACCGTGCCGGCGCGCAACACGCGCGCGACGGTGTGCGCCTTCTTCACGTCGCGGGTCCAGACCCCGGACGCGAGCCCGTAGAAGACGTCGTTCGCCTTGGCGATCGCGTCGTCCACGCCATCGAACGGGATCACGGCCAGCACCGGCCCGAAGATCTCCTCCTGCGCGACGCGCATGCGGTTGTCGACGTCGGCGAGCACCGTGGCCTGGACGAACGCGCCCCTGCCGTTGACCGGCGCGCGCTGGCCGCCGGCGACGAGGCGCGCGCCCTCCTTCACGCCGGTCTCGACGTAGCCGAGCACGGAGCGCATCTGCTTCTCGTTCACGAGCGCGCCGAGCCGCGTCTTCGGATCGAGCGGGTCGCCCGGCACGAGCTTGCGCGCGCGCTCGGCGAGCTTCGCGACGAAGTCGTCGTAGATCGCGCGCTCGACGAGGAGCCGCGACCCGGCGGCGCAGACCTCGCCCTTGCCGTAGAAGATCGCCATGGTCGCGCCGCGGATCGCGGCGTCGGGGTCGGCGTCGGCGAAGACGATGTTGGGCGACTTGCCGCCCAGCTCGAGCGTCAACTTGCGCGTGTGCTCCGCCGCCATGCGCATGATGTGGCGGCCGACCTCGGTGGAGCCGGTGAAGCTGATCTTGTCCACCAGCGGGTGCTGCACGAGCGCCTCGCCGGCCACGGAGCCGCGCCCGGGCACGATGTTGAGCACGCCCGGCGGCAGGCCGGCCTCGAGCGCCAGCTCGCCGATGCGGATCGCCGTGAGCGGCGTCTCGGCCGCGGGCTTGATCACCACCGTGTTGCCGGCGGCCAGCGCGGGCGCGGCCTTCCACGCCACCATGATCATCGGGAAGTTCCACGGGATGATGCCGCCCACGACGCCGACGGGCTCGCGCAGTGTGTAGGTGAAGAACGCCGGGTTCACCGGCGTCGTGTCGCCGGTGAGCTTCGTGGCCCAGCCCGAGAAGTAGTGGAAGCAGCCCGCCACCATGTGGATGTCGACCTGCCGGGACTCGAAGATGGGCTTGCCGTTGTCGAGCGTCTCGAGGCGCGCGAGCTCGTCGGCGTGCGCCAGCACGAGATCGCCCAGCTTCCAGATCGCGCGCGCGCGCTCGGCGGGGCGCATGCGCGCCCACGGGCCGGAGTCGAACGCGTCGCGGGCCGCGCGCACGGCGCGGTCGACGTCCTCGACGCCGGCCTCGGCGACCTGCGTGATGAGCTCCTCGGTCGCCGGGTTGCGCGTCTCGAACGTGCGGCCGGACAGCGCGTCGACGGCCTCGCCGTTGATGATCAGCTTGCCCGGGCGCACCGGCGCGAGCGTTTCCGACATGAAAGGGGGCCTCCGGATGGCGTCTAGCTTGAGATGCGGGCGCTCTTGATCTGTTCCGCGTGATGTCGGTCGTGGCGGGGCAGCGACAGCAGGGTCGCCCCGAAGGGATGGGCCGTCGTCCAGCGCTCCGCGGGCTCGGCCGGGGCCGCGAACAGCGCCTCGACGAGCCGGGCCCGCGTCGACTCCATGAGCCGCAGCGCCCCCGGCCAGTCGAGCGCGCGCAGCGGCGCGAGCGCCGCGTCGTTGGCCGCCGCCCAGTACGCCGCGTCGCCGCCGTGGCCGGCCCAGGAGGGCGGGGCACCCGCGAGCAGCGCGTCGAGCTCGTCGAGGCGCGCGCGGTCGCGCACGGCGAGGTGGAGCACGATCTCGCGCGGGCTCCACTTGCCCGGCGCGACGGGCCGCTCGGCGCCCGCGGGCCCGAGCCCGCGCAGCGCCGACTCCACGGCGACGCGGCCCCGCTGCAGCTCGAACAGCAGCAGCTCCTTGGCGCTCGCGCCCGCCGCCTGCGCGGCGAACGCCGGCGTGAACGCGGGCCGCTTCGCGCGGCGCGCGGCGCGGATCTGCTCCGCGTGGTGCAGGTCGTGCTTCGCGTAGCCCGTCACGAGCCGTCCGAGCGCGTGCTCGCGGCTCCAGCGCGCCGCCGGCGAGGCCGGCACCGCGGCGAGCAACCCCAGCAGCAGCGCGCGCTGCGTCGCCCACAGCGAGCGCACCTCGTCCCACGGCAGGTGCGCACCGGCGGCGACCGCGCGGGCGTTGGCGTCGTTCTCCTGCTCGGCGGTCAGCACCTCGGCCGGGCGGCCGTGCACGATCGCCGCGGGCAGCACCGCGAGCATCCACTCGTCCCAGTAGGCGATGTGGAGCAGCACCTGGCGCGGGCTCCACTTGCCCGGGGCCATCGGGCGGTCCGCCGCCTCGGCCTTCAGGCCGCGGATCGCCGCGAGCAGCGCGTCGCAACCGCGCTCGAGGTCGCGCACGACGGCGGCGCGCGACGCCGGTTTCGCCGCGGCGGCCCGGGCGGGCTTCGCGGCCGCCGGCGCCGGTCTGCGGCGCGCGGGCGCCGTGCGCGCGCGAGCGACCCTGCCGCGGGACGATCGCCTCGCGGCCGCCTTCGCGCGACGGGCGC
>JBAIWU010000486.1:0-1556 GCA_037917155.1 Candidatus Eiseniibacteriota bacterium | reverse complement strand
GCCTGCGCGTGGCGCGCGAGAAGAAGCGCGAGTTCCGCGACCAGACGTACTGGGGACTTCCGGTGCCGGGCTTCGGCGACCCGCGCGCGCGCCTGCTGGTGGTGGGGCTCGCGCCGGCCGCGCACGGCGGCAACCGCACGGGGCGCGTGTTCACCGGCGACTCGAGCGGGGACTGGCTCTACGAGGCGCTCCATCGCTTCGGCTTCGCGAGCCAGCCCACGAGCGTGGCGCGCGACGACGGCCTCGCGCTCATCGGCGCGTACGTGACCGCGGCCGGGCGCTGCGCGCCGCCCGACAACAGGCCGACCCGCGAGGAGCTGGAGAGCTGCCGGCCGTTCCTCGCCGCCGAGTGCGACCTGCTCGCCGACGTGCGCGTGGTGGTGGCGCTCGGCTCGATCGGGCACGAGGCCTGGCTGCGCGCATCGGGCTGGTGGGAGCGCCTGGCGCCGCGCGAGCGCCCGCGCTTCGCGCACGGGGGGGAGGCGACGCTCGGCCGCGTCACGCTGATCGCCTCGTACCACCCGAGCCGCCAGAACACGAACACGGGCCGGCTCACGCGCGCCATGTGGCATGGCGTGTTCCGGCGCGCGCGCGCGCTGGTCGACGACGCCAGCACCTGACCGTGGGCACGCGCCGGGCCGCGACGCCGCGGCCGGCCGCCGAGAAGCGGTCAGGCGCCGAGCGCCTCGCACACGCGGCGGAAGTGATGCCCGTAGATGGCGAACGTGACCGCGGCCGGGAAGAGCCGCGGCCGGCGGAACAGCGTCCAGCCGAGCAACCCCCAGAAGTGGAAGCGCTCGCGCCCGAACACGCCCAGTCGCACGCTCGAGTAGGTCAGCGCCCAGAGGTGCCGCCAGTCGAGCACGACGTGCGCGTGGCGCGGGCGGAACTCGCGCAGGAAGGCGCGCACGCGCCGGTAGTACGGCCCGGGCGCGTAGAGGCCGCGCAGGATGCTCCGGTAGCCCGCGCGCAACGCATCCAGCCCCATGCGCGGCTCGATGTTCGTGGTGCCGTCGGCGTTGTCGCCGGTCATCTCCCCGAGCAGACGTCCCTCGCGCCTCATCCGTTCGTAGAGCCGCGTGGCGGCCGGTGCGTTGAGCATGCCCACCATGGCGGTGATGATGCCGCTCGCCTGGATGAACTCGGTCATCCGGCGGAACACCGACGGCGTGTCGCTGTCGAAGCCGACGATGAACCCGCCCTGCACCTGCAGCCCCGCGCGCTGGATGGTGCGCACGTCGGCGATCAGGTCGCGGCCGCGGTTCTGGCGCTTGTTGCACTCCGCGAGGCCGGCGTCCTCCGGAGTCTCGATGCCCACGAACACCACGCCGAAGCCGGCCTCGACCATCGCGGCCATCAGCGCCTCGTCGCGCGCGAGGTCGATCGAGGCCTCGGTGTAGAACGGCACGCCGCGCTTGTCCCTGCGCCACGCGGTGAGCGCCGGCAGCAGGCCCGTCCTCAGGTCGCGCCGGCTGCCGATCAGGTTGTCGTCGACGAAGAACACCGAGCGCCGCCAGCCGCGCCGGTAGAGCGCGTCCAGCTCGGCGACGATCTGC